>JADFYC010000008.1:0-21060 GCA_015233295.1 Deltaproteobacteria bacterium
GGCCGGCTGATACCAATTGGGATGGAGATAGGCCAGTTCGTGGAAAGATTCATAGGACTGAATATTGGGGAACTCCGACTTGTTCACGAAGGTGGACGGGGTCAGCACCACGTCGGAGTACTTAAAGGCAATCTTGTTGGACAAGACTGCATCCTCGGTATCGGTACAAGTGATGGCTTTTATGCCGCAGACCCAGGCCGGAAAAGAAGTGGAGATGCCGCTGATGGATATGGCCACGTCGATCTTATTGGCTTTGATGCAATAGATCATCTTGGCCCACCTGACCATTAGCTCGCCGGCCATCATGAACATGCCGGTTTTTTGTTTTGACAAAGGCGTATACTTGAGACCGAGTTCATCTAACAAGGTGTGGGTGATTTCTTTGTCTCGGGTGACGATCATCACCTGATGGCCCAGACTCTCCCAAATCTTTATCGGATTTTTAAAAAAGTGGACATGGGCCGGATGACCCATCTCCACCAGAATGTTAAGTTTGTCCATTTCCGAGTCCTCTATTCCGCCCTTCTTCCAGGTATTCGTTCTTGTTTTCTTGCATGTCGAACAACATGGCGAACAGAAAGAACTGCATCCCCATGAGAAAGACCAGGGCGATCAAAATCGTGATCGGACCCGTGACAATGCGTCCGGCCTGAAAGAACTTATCATAGGCCAAATAGGCCAGGCCCATGCCCCCCACGGGGGTCAAAATGAAGCCGATGGTATAAAACAAGACTAGGGGATGGAAGCTCCGGTAGAGGTACTTGAATTGCAGGCGCCACATGAAATTTCGGAACAGCATGGGCGAGACCCGGAGGGCGTAATTAAACCCTTTGATCTGCGACTGCCGCTCGCCAGGCAAGTAAATGGCCGTCCTAGGGATATCCAGGCAGCGGAATCCATAGGCATTCATCCTGATCAGAAAGTCCATGGGGTAGCCATATCGTCTCCAGGCCTTCTTCCAGTTGATGGTGTCGATGGCCTCCTTGCTGATGGCCGTGTAGCCGTCGACCACGTCCATGCTGCTGTAATAGCCGGAAGCAATCTTAGTCAACCCGGTGATGATCCAGTTCCCGATCAACCGCGTCTTAGGCATCTTATCCAGAGTATCTTCCAATTTACTCAGCAGGAACCGGTTCCCCTTGGTGTAATCCGCCCGGCCATCGACGATCGGGTCTAGGAAATTGGTAACCTCGCTCAGGTCCATCTGATTATCTCCGCCGACCACCACGGTGATGTCATGGCCGTCCAGGCTTGATTGCAAGTAGCCGGTGATAATGGCCCCGCCCGGGCCCTGGTTGACCTCATGTTTCAGCAAAGTGACCCGGGGATCTTTTTCGGCACAGGCTTCGACGACCGCATTCTGGTTGTCGGGGCTGCAATCGTCCACCACATAGATGCGATCAAGCAATTCCGGAAGGTTTTCCAGGGTGGGACGAATCAGCTTTTCTTCATTGTAGGCTGGAATAACCAGCGAAATCTTTTTGCCTCGATACATTAAGTAGCACCTCAATGAGGGTTACATGTTGCATGTTGCTCGTTACTAGTTACTAGTTGTCTTCGGTGGCAACCTGTAACACGGAACCAGCAACAATAGCTCTCAGAAACTTCAATGATGGCCGTGTCAAGTATAAATCAGCTTATTAGGGGACATTTATCCGGGCCCAGGTGTCTTTGTTAAGGTAAATCTCAACGCCCGGCAGGTCTTTATTGTATTGAAATTTCTTCACCATCTGATAGCCGGAGCCCGCCGCCCGGAGACAATTTATCGGCTTCCAAATGTCCTTGATTTGATTAACTTTATCCCGATAGTCCCGAACCTCCATATTGATGAAGATCAGATCCGGTTTGCCCAGCGGGTCTTGGTCGAAGTCGCATTGGTCTTTGCTAATAAAAAATGATTGTAGATTAGGGTGGGTGAACAAAAGAACATATTCGTCTTTGCCGACCACTAATTTGACCTTCGGATTTTTGTCCAGAATATCCTTGAGATAGTCGGTGGCACTGTTCACCGGATGACCCTTGGGATACAAGTACATGGAATAGGTAATTTTTTGAGCGTCCACCTGATAAACCAGACACCCGAGGCACAGAACCAAAATCCCTATCCAGACCGCCCGATTCGACAACCGCTTTCGGAAGGACTCCATGGCCAGCAGACTAGGCACAATCATTATCGGGACGGTCAGGAAGGCGTATCGAATGTGATGGACACCATACCAGCCGATTTTAAATAAGCTGCCGACGAAGACGATGAAAAGCGCCCAGAAATATAAAATAACCCGGCTGTTGTCATCAAGCTCGCGCTTAACGGCGAGAAATGCCGGGTAGAAAAAAAGAGTTATAAAGAATGGTAGATGGGTAGGGCTGAACGTATCTCTAAAGAAATAATAAAATGGTAAAGACATCTGGTCTTCCGCCTTAACCACCACGCCCAATTTATGTTTATTAAGATAAGTTACAAAAGAGTATTCCTTGTTATAATCATTGACCAGATAAGTGGCCAAAACTATGAAGCCGATCACGCCCATGATCGGGAGCCAGACCCGCCGATCGAATAAATCGGTGAACCTTCTTTTATAGATGACGACACAGCCGAACAGACCCAGGTCGGCGACAATGAAAATCAGCGGCGTCCGTTTGGTAAAGTAACCCAGAGCAAAACAGAACAAAGCGGCACTGAGCAGCCGGTAATTGATCCGGTTATCTTTCCAGTACTCTTCGAAAAATTTTACCGAGGCATAGAACCCGAGCATGCACACGGCCAGCATGATCACATCAGGATGCAACTCCAGGCTATACCTGAGAAAAGTCTCATTGACCAACAGGGCCGCCAAACCCAAGGCGACCAGGGCGGTAGAGGCGATATAACGGCGGAGTAATCCGTACAAGACGGTGAGGCAGACCATTCCGCTCAGAAAACAGAGAAATTGATATATCTTCCAGGTCGCCACAAAGGATGGAGCCGCGCCCAGATGCCACAACCGGACCACACCTTCCGTCAGCAGGTAGGAGAACGGCCCGTAACTGTGATAGTTTTTGGCTTCAAAGGGTAAGGAAAGATTTTTCCAGACGGCGTTGAGGACATCAAAAGCATCCCGGGAGATGGGCTGGAAATAAAGGATATCTTGGAGTGTTCTGACGCGGCAAAACAAAAAGACGGCCAGGTATGTCCCCAGGCCCAGAAATATCAGGTAGTGCCTGGTCAGCAGTTCTCTCGCGTCTATTCTACCTGTTTCAGGCATCAAATTTGCCCTCAAGGGGACGGCGCAGACAGCAAAACCAGGCCATCTGCGCCCCACCGCGGCCTGATGAGGCCAATATGACTATTTAGAACAAAAATCCTTGATGTGCCGGACGACGGTTTCGATCATTTCCCGGGTCAGCTCGGCATACATGGGCAGAGACAATATCTCGCTCTGGTAGCGGCTGGAGATGGGGAAATCCGCCGGAGAATGGCCAAGATATTTGTAGGCCATTAGGTTAGGCAAAGCAATTGGATAATGGACGCCCGTGTCGATTCCTTTTTCCTTGAGATAGGCGGCTAAGGCGTCCCGGTTCCCGCTCCGGATGACATAAAGATGATAGACATGCCGGTTGCCCGATACAGTCCCGGGCGTGGTGATTCCGGGCACAGGGTGAAGCAGTTCGTCGTAGATGGCGGCATTTCTGCGACGGCTTTCGGTCCATTCGTCGAGATGGCCGAGCTTAACGTTCAGGATCGCCCCCTGGATGCCGTCCATCCGAGAGTTGACGGCCTCAAACTCATGGTCATACTTGGATATCCGGCCGTGATTGGCAAACATCTTAGCCCGGTCGGCCAATCCCGCATCATTGGTCAGCACTGCTCCGGCGTCGCCGTAGGCGCCCAGGTTCTTCCCCGGATAAAAGCTGAAGGCCAGCATGTCGCCATAGGCCGCCAAGGGCTTGCCCTGGATGGCCGCGCCGTGGGCCTGAGCGCAATCCTGGACGACCTTAAGGCCGTGTTTTGCGGCCAGATCGCAGATGGTCGGCAGGTCAGCCGGCTGGCCGTAAAGGTGAACGGGGATGATGCCCTTAGTCCGGGGGGTGATCTTAGCTGCAATTTGGGCCGGATCAATATTGTAGGTGATCGGATCAACTTCAGCGAAGACAACCCGAGCCCCGGCCATAGTCACTGCCTCGGAAGTGGCGATAAAGGAATTGGCCGGAACGATCACTTCATCGCCCTGTCCGATCCCCAAGGCTCGCAAGGCGATAAATAGCGCGTCCGTGCCGTTTCCGACGCCGAGGCAAAATTTCGCGCCGCAGAACCCGGCGAAGTTAGCCTCAAATTCCTCTACATACTTGCCGCGGATAAAGGCGGTGTCACCTATAACCCGGGCTATGGCGTCTTGGATGGGGCCGGAAATTGATTGATATTGGGCTTTCAGATCGACAAATGGGACACGCATAAGGTTTCTCCAAGTAATCAGAATTTAACTAGTATGTTACAATCCGTAAGGTAAATCGCGAATGGATTTGATAAATTTGGCCGGATTGCCGACATAGACGGCGTAATCATCAACATCGCCCACGACCACGCTCCCGGCTCCGACCAGGGCCCGCTCTCCAATGATTACTCCCGGCAGTAGGGTCACATTGGCTCCGACGATGGCGTTCTTTTTTATCAGCGCCCCTTTCAACTCGGCCTTGACATTGGGCGACCGGGGGTAACGGGCGTTGGTGACTACGACGTTGGGACCTAACCAGGCTTCGTCCTCCAACACGGTGTATTCAGGGATAAATACTTGGGTGTGGATCCTTGCTCCGGTGCCGATGCTGACGTGATGCTCCACCACCGACAAAGTGCCGATGCTGACATTATCACCAATGACGTTAAGCTCCCGGATATTGGCCTTATGGCCCGTATTAAACCGGTTACCGATTTTATTTCCGGCGTAAATTACGGTATGCGACCGGATAACGGAGTGATCACCAATGATGGTCTCCAGTTCGCCGCTGGCGACCCCCATGGGAGGACAGCCGATGATGCAAAAATCTTCGATAACGACGTCGTTTCCCAATTTGACGTTGGGATGGATGATGGCCGTGGCCGCGATCATGGGGCTCACCTTATTTCCTTCTCTGGCTGTTCAACATCAGTTGAGCTTTTTCCAGAACTTCCACCACGTCTAAACCGTTACGCCCATCAGTTAGAGGAGTGGTCTGGTTAATGATGCAATCAACGAAGTGCTGGCATTCCACCTTAAGCGGTTCTTTGAAGTCGATTTTGGGGATGAGGATATCGCCTTCCCGGTTCATTAACTGAAAGTGGCCGTAACTTTCAATGGCCGGCAGATTCCGGATGATGTTTTTCCGGTCGATTCCCTTATCGTAGATGACGATTTTGGCGTCATTGGAGACATCGTCGTAAACGATCATCTTCTTGCTGCCCACCACCACCATTTTCCTGGTTTTGCTCGGATCCAGCCAGCTCACATGGATATGGGCGGAGCGGCCGGACGGGAAATCAAGGTCCACAAAAACCACGTCTTCAATTTCTTTCTGTAGAAAAATAAGTCCCTTGGTAGAGATGTCCGAGGGTTTCTCTCCCAACCAGTAGAGGATGATGGAGATATCATGGGGGGCCAGGTTCCACAGAGCGTTGACGTCTTGCCGGACCCGGCCCAGATTCAGCCGCTGGGACAGGATGTAATAAACCTCGCCCAGTTCGCCGTTATCGATGTATTCTTTAATCTTTTTGACCGCGCCGTTGTACAGGAAGGTGTGCCCGACCATGAGAATTCTTTTATTCTTTTCAGCCAGGTCGATCAATTCTTGGGATTCGGCCACAGTGGTGGCCAGAGGTTTCTCCACGAACACGTGTTTGCCGGCCAGGAGGGACCTTTTGGCGTACTCGTAATGCAAGAACGCCGGGATGGCGACGACGACGGCGTCTATGTCCGGGTTTTGAAGAATGGAATCGATGTCCGTGGTCGTGTTTATCTTCGGGTAATTAGATTTTATCTTGTCTAAATTGGCTTGTTCCAAGTCGCAGACGTGGAACTGGTTGATGGCTTTTATCTGGTAAAAATTTCGAATCAGATTCGGACCCCAGTAACCGGCGCCAAGTTGCGCCACCTGGAGCGATTTGTGCTCAGCCATTCTTTTGCCTTTCGGTTGAAGTTTAAGTGTTGCGTGTTGCGAGGTGCGCGTTACAGGTTGCGTGTTGCAAGGCAATATCGGCAATATCATTTTTATACTTTAAGAAAAAGATTTTGGATCCGGCATGAGGCGAATCCACGCCGGCAGGAACACCTGGGGCACCAGAACCACAGATTCTTTGTTTACAAACTAGAGTAACCCGCAACACGCAACCCGTACTTACCCCTCCAGGTAGCAGGCGCAGGAGTTTTCAGATTCCCAGACGCAGATCTTGACCACTTTGATCACGTCATTATTCAGCCGAGCCGAAAGCTGATCAAACAAGTAGTGGGCAATGTTTTCGGAGGACGGGTTGATGACCTTGAATTGGTCCAGGTCGTTCAAGTTGGTGTGGTCCACCCCGTCCAGAAGCTGATAGGTGGCCTGTTTGACTTCCCCAAAATCCATCAGCAAGCCGATGTCATTGAGTGTATTCCCCTCAAGATAGACTTCTACCTTCCAGTTATGCCCGTGGAGGGACTCGCATTTTCCCTTGAACCCCCGCAACTGGTGAGCCGCGGCGAAATGGGTGACTGTCTTTAATTGATACATACCTTAGATTTCCCCCGACGCGGAAAGACCGCGCCCAATGGCCTCATCTAGTCCGACGCCGCAACCAGGGCCAGATAGATGTCCATGACATTAGTCTTGGTCGGACCAGTCTTCAACAACTCGCCCGTCTTTTCAAAAAAATAGTAAGAATCATTACGTGCCAAATAATCCTGAGGAACCAGGCCCATCTCTCGGGCCGCTTTAATGGTCAGATGATCAACTATGGCTCCGGCCGCGTCGGTGGGACCATCCGTCCCATCAGTCCCCCCGGCTAACATCACAATCTGACCAGGTAATTTATCTTCGGCCAGGGCCAGCGCGGCTGCCAGGGCGAATTCCTGACATCGCCCGCCCAGACCGGGTCCCCTCAAGGTGACCGTCGTCTCACCACCCATAATCAGACACACCGGCGGCGGAACCGGATTCTGGGACTTCAGGACTTCTTTGGCCATGGCCGTTAATATCTTAGCGGTTTCCCGGGCTTCCCCTTCAATTAGGGAAGACAGGATCAAGACTGACAGGCCCAGGTCCGCCGCCGCGTCCCTGGCCGCGAGTAAGGAAGCCAGGTTGCCGGCCACAATCTGATTATAGATCCGGCCAAAAGCCCGGTGCCCAGGTTTAGGTGTCTCAGGCACCTCGCCGGCTAAACCTTTCATTAAGTAATCCAGCGCAGACAGAGGCGCTCGCTCCTCCAGACGGTACTTGACCAACACCTGATAGGCGTCTTGAAAGGTTGTGGCGTCAGGCATGAACGGTCCGGACGCGATCACATCCAGATGATCGCCGATGACGTCCGACAAAATCAGGCTGATGACCACCGCGGGAAAGGCTTTAATGGCCAGTTTGCCACCTTTAATTCTTGAAAGGTGTTTCCGCACGGAGTTGATTTCGGGGATAGCCGCGCCCGATGACAACAACAGATCGGTTACCTCGCCCAGTTCGGCCAGGGTGACTCCCTCGACTGGGGCCGGCATCAGGGCGGACCCGCCTCCGGAAATAAGGGAAATCAACAGATCCTGGGCGGTCAGAGAACCGACCAATTCTAAAATATGTTGTGCGGCGGCAACCCCGTTTTGGTCTGGAATGGGATGCCCGGCTTCATAGATCCGAGTCCGCCGTAAAGGTTCCGCATGACCATACTTGACGCAGATAAGTCCCTCGGAAATGCGGTCACCCAGAATGTCCTCCACCGCCCTGGCCATGGGCGCTGCGGCCTTCCCGGCGCCGACAATAACTATCCGTTCAAACTCGTTTAAGCTAAAACTAATATCCACCATACCGGGCCGCGACAAGGTCAATTCGTCCCCGTCCCGGGACAAAGCAGCCGTTACCGCCAGGTAAGGGTCGGCCGCCCTCACCGCAGCATCGAATATGTATCGGGCCATGTGCCTCAATTCATTTGCGACATAACTCATTTTGGCCTCGGCCTGGCTAATCGTCCCGAAGGCGGCCCTGGAAGTACTTCATTCGGCGGCCTGGATCAGTCGGCTGGTCCGGCAGGTTTCCCGCATTCCGAGCACTTGCCATCCGGTCCGATAATCCCGATGCAATTACCGTCACTGCACAGGACTCGCGAAGAAAAATCAGTCACCTCTCCGCTGTCATCGACTGGGTCCGGGCTGGCCTCAGTTTGGCCCGACCGCAAGTTCCGGCCACAGGAGCAGCAAAAAGAGCTATGCAGCGGGGTCTGTTGACCACAAGAAGGGCAATCCATGTCGCTTTCGATCGCGTTAGCTTCCTCAGAGACGCCTAACTCCCGGCCGCACTTACAGCAATAGACGCTGTCTTGTGGTGACTCCTGACCACACGAGGGACAGTCAACCCCCTTGATGTCAGCCTCACAATTTGGACAAATCATCACATACCTCATATCAGATGGTTGCATGTTGCCCGTTACAGGTTGCATGTTACAGGTTGCTTGCTACGGTTGCATGTTGCCCGTTACCGGTTGCATGTTGCTGGTTATTGGTTACTTGTCTCTAAGTTGAGTTTGTGAACCAATCGACTGTGCTTCAAGCGACACGGTTGCATTTTTAATGTGAAACCTGAATATGCACCTTCGGCCGTCCAACCTCGCGTGGCCTCACTCGCCTAACTCGATTCAGCAACCAACAACACATAACGTGTAACGTGTAACCTGTAACTTGCAACGTGTAACTTCTTTACGGCATGTTTAGGCTATCCAACATCTCCAACATGGACTGCACTTTTCGGTCCACGGCGGCGTTTTCTTCTCTAAGCCTGGTCAACTCCTGATTCAGTTCCATGATCTTCTGGTCTTGCTCACTCATTTTGGTCTGGAGTTGTTGGTTAGCAAGCTGCAATTCGCCATAGTTTCCCAGCAGGCCGGTTATCTTGGATTCAAGCAGATTAAATTTATCAAAGTCAGGCACAGTCTTCTCCTTGCACGCGGATCAATCAGGGACATCAAGGCGTTTCGCCGAAAGTAGCATACTGGCACCTACTTATACCACAAAGATGAAATGATGCAAGCACCAGTATTCCACCTGCTGAATTTGCTGGTATAGATAAATAGGTGAGTGTATGCCTTTATGGTCTTTTCGTCAAGTTTTATTAACCGATGATGTGATTTTATGATAATTATTTTAATATGTTACGGATAATGGAGGACATTCTGGAGGGATCCCCGCCCGGCGGGTTGCTAGAACCAGGTAAGAAATATTCCGGAGGATGACGGTGGCCAAATAGACAGTCTTATGGTGGAAGGGTATAATTGTCCCTTCTGGAGAAGGCACGGCACAAACACGTGTCTTTATGGCATTGTGCCGGGAAAAGCGACGGTTATTTTTCCTACTAGTTAGTTTTGATTCCTTTTTTTCGACTTCTGGATGGACAGGATTCGTTCGGCGATCTTGGCCCAGGATTCGTAAGACAACTTCGTTTGGATGTCCTTTTTCGTCAGATCCGGGAAGTTTCTGATGGAGGTGGAATTTAAGGTGATGATGGCCAGCTCGCGGCAAATAGCCGCCTTTCGTTCCGACTGATACGCGCCCAGCAAAAAATCTCTCTTTTTAAAGTAACACCGGGCGATCCATTTATCCTTTTCTTTGTCGTAGAAAACGCCTACAAATGAGGTAAGCTGCCTTTTTGGGGCCGTGGTCAAAGTGATCATGTTCATGATTACCCCCTGGAAACGGGTTAATTATCAACCATGATATCTGATTCTTGCCAATTCCGATCTCCGGGCAAAAGTGGTATTTCCGGTGGCGGAAGCCTCCGCCGGGTCCCGCTGGGAGGTTGAGTCAGGCGGTATTTTCTGCCCATCCGACCGGAGTTTGACTCCGCTATACCTCTAATGACTATAGAGAAGTTTATCTTGTGTGTCAATACAATATCTACACAATATGTTGTGGTCACGTAAAAGACATGGTCGGAGTCCCCTGATGGCTCATCGGGCTACACCCTTGATTAGGTATTAGGCTTGTGAAAACAATGAGGTGAATATGTGTTGCGGATACAGGGCGGGGCGGGATCATCGACCGTGTTACAGGCGTGTGTCGGAAGTAAAGGCGGGGCGGGGGGGTTGTCGACGTGCAGGGGCTGACACTGTTGCTTCCGGTTCTTCCCGATAGGGTGAGGCTGCCGCGCTTCTCTGCGGACGTCAAGACCCTCCTTTTTAGATTTCGTTTTCACTGTTCCTAATCTGCCGCAAGGCACGACGAAGGGTGGTACACAGTGGAACCGGTGTCGCGTCCGACGTGCGGTGCGTCCGGTTTATTACATTGTTGGGCGTCGCTCAGGTGTGTCTGCTTTTCCCGGCTCGGATTGATCTGTCCGGCTAGGGATCTTAACTGCTTTTTCGAAGGATTTCTCTTTGCCCCTTCTCTGTTTGTCCTTCAGGTCCTTAATTTTTTTAACTTCCTCCTCTTTCTCTTTTCAAGCCTGTATGGTGTCAGAAAATTTTCTTCGAAGAAGAAGTGGGGCACACGAAGCTCTAGCTTCCGAAATTGGTCCTGGGCTAACGACAATTCGGTCATATTTCATTCCTTCAGAGGCCCTGAGGCCATTGGTGGGGACACGTCTGGAACTATGGCTGACGTTGTCCCACTCCTGTCAGTTGTCCCGAACCATCAGCGACGGGCACTGGCACTGGTTCAGTTCAATTTAAGAAATCTATATATCGTACCGGGATTCTTACATAAATGCTATGATCGAGCTATCATCATGCGAATGGGCAGAATCTAATGTATATTCGCCCAGTAAGATCACTTGGATTAAACTCAACTGAACCAGTGCCGGCTATTAACTATTATATTGTTTAGGTCTATTGAATTATAGCTTGAAGTATGGCAAGTTAATGCCGGATCATGGAACTTGCTTCAGGGCCGGTCTTTTTTATTCCTCTATCTGAACAGAGGGTGGTCAAACAACGTGGTCCTTGTGTCGTGGACCCCGACACCCCGGCAAAATTCCGCCACGTATGCCAACTTTTGCCCAACCTGAGATGCCCTGGGACGCGCCGGGATGCCGTCAATTTATTGGCATGATCCGGGCTTTGTCCGTGCGTTGCCCGGCAAATATTTGACCATGGGCAAAAATTACCCAGGCCGGGTAGGCAATCATGGGTCGCCAGACGGCAGCCCTTAGGATTAAAGCTTATCTATTTCAGTATGATATATATTTGAATGGCGCTACGGAAGGATTGGCATTGAAGTTGCTTAATGTAAAGGCAAGTGCGGAACGAAGGAATCAGCGCCGCCCTGTCGGATTGACCAACAAATTTCTCGGACGTCCGTGCATCTTTTCCATCGGGCATCTCCTAAACTATAAAATCAGGAAGATCGGTACCGAAGAATACAACGGCGTCCTGGGAACCCCTGATAATGGACCCTGGCATCCCATTAACCAGAAACCTGACCTCGACTAATGGACAATCGGCCCTGTTAAACCAATAACCCAACTGTTTAACTAATTGCCCTCAGTCTGTCATTTGGTCAACCCAATAAATAACTTTTTTGGCCCACGGATAGTTCATGATCTGTGGGCCATTTTTGTCTTGGGGGCCGGACTTTCTCAACCGTTTCTGCCAACCTTGTGTCCGGGAAGGACGCCGCCGGAGGAGACGGGTAGAGGCGATGCACCTGTCTGTGGTTAATCCATGACCTGGGATAAGATGGAATGCTGCGCCTTCAACCGGATCATAGCCCGTTCGGCCCGGTGGAGCTTAACCAAAGATTTGACGAGCAAGTAGATCCCGACCACGACCAGCCCGGCACAAAGAACCATCAGGATCACCAGGTACTCCATGACCAGGTTGTGGTGAATATGTCCCGACACCGTGACCAGGTAACTAATGACGACCATGGGCAGGGCCAAAACGGCCAGGCCGGTCCGGAGAGCCGCCAAATGAGTGCGTTTTTCGGCCAGGATAAGTTGGGCTTCATTAATGATAAGCGGGTTTTCTGAGCGCATTTTGGATTCCGAAATACTATTGCAGTCGTCGGATAAGCCGTCGAATCCTCTCTTTTGCTCTCCGCCCGACGCGGTTGACTTCTTGGCTTTCATGCCGGCCTCCCTTGGGGAGGATGATGGAGGCATGAGGTGGAACGGCTATCTGATTTGGCCTGGATCATTGGGATGTCCTGACGGTATAGGTAAGTTGCCCTGTCCCATCTTTTGGCACGGTCAATTGGAATTCCGCTGTAAAGGCATCTTTTTTGACCCACGGAGAAGTTTGGGAAGTGATTTTCCAGTCGCCGGCCATGGGTTCCACGACAGTCACCGTGATCTCCTCATCTTTGTGATTTCTGATCTCTATTTCAAACGTTTGCTCAAAAACACGCTCGGCGATCTTTTGAAAACTGGTCTGGGTTCGTTCGCCCACGATGTCGAAAGCCTTGCCTAACAAGAGCCTGACCTTTTCGTCTTTGGGAGTATGATCGATCCGGTCTTCACCTATAAACTGGAGGCTCTTGTCGGAGTCGTATTTGTAAACCCGGACTTTGCCGGCCGGCAAGGGAATCCCCATGTGATTTTTCTGGCTGTTAATCAACTCCAGGGTAACTTCGGCCTTTTGGGTCATCTTAGCCGGGTTGGGATGCCAGAAGAATTGGGGCGTGGCTTTCAGGGTGTAACCTTTCTTGACTGACGCCCGTTCCGCGGCTAATAAAGTCATCTGCTTAATCTGCTTATCTTTAATGGTGGCCGGCCGAGTTAGGGTGTACATATGATACTCGAAGAATGATTTTTCTTCAAATTGCGGTGCGGCCGCCTGGTCGCCCATGGCGGCATAGAGCCTTTTGCCTTCTGCCTGCCGGGGAGGCTGGGTGACAACCCGATGGACATCTCCGGCAATGAGCTTGATGTCGGCGTTGGTGTATGTAGCTCCCGATTCGTTGTTGATGGTCACCCATCCGGTCACATCCACTTCCGTATCTTTTTGATTGACCAGGGCGACATAGTCACATTTCCAGTTGATCCCGGAAGTCAGGTAAGATGCTTCAATATCTCGGCCGGTTGCGTCGCGGCTTTTCAAGAGCCAGACCAGGGTGGGCCGGGCATTCAGGTCGGCGGGCATCCCCGGTAGGATCACGGTTCCGGGATGACCCAGGTGGACCCGTCCGTCGATTTTGAACACATTCCCGCTATTGGTGGAAAGCAACTCCGCCTTTTCCCGCTTAACTTCCTTCCCTTCAAAGTAGGTCACCAGTTCCAATTCTTTGCCCACGTTCTTGTCCAGCAGCTTGGCCGGGGTGATCAGATCAAACTCATAGTTCTGCTCCAGGATGCTAACGCCGCCATCCGCCTTGACCGTTTTCAGGGCCACTGAGGTCGGGTCAATTTTGCCGGCCACATCCATGAACCGCATCTCCAAAGCGCCTTGTGGTAGATTCACGGTCCGGGTATCCTTGATCAGGGCCAGGTCGGTATTATAAATGGTCAAGGCCAGGTTACGCTGCTCCTGGCTGGTGGAAGTAATGGTTGGCTCGGCCCCGGCCAAGGGACAAAAAAACAGAACGACGACCAGGATCATCATCAGGTTGATCAGGCTGTGCGGCCAGTTCATAAACCCTCCTTGCATGTGGTGTGCGGATTAACGGCATTGTCCCGAAAGTCACGGGGGTGAATCAGGTGCGGTTATTGCCCTGAGAAATACAAGGCCGTTAACCGAATGCCCACCAGATACAGAGCCACGGCCAATGACCGAATGATCACTTTACTTCTCACCTTTGAAGAGAGCATGGCCCCAATCTGGGCGCCGATGAGAACCCCTATGGCCAGGGCCACGGCTCTTCTGACGCCATGATGAAAGGTGCCGGAGATGATGTGAACGACAGTACCAACAAAAGTAACTATGGCCAGAATGAAGTGGGATGTGGCCGTGGCGATGTGAACAGGAAAAAGAAGGATATTGGATAGTACCGGAACATGAATGATACCGCCGCCGATCCCCAAAAAGCTGGAGACAAACCCAATCGCCAGGCTAAGTAAAATACCAGCAGTGAGTTTTCTTGATGACAAATGAATGATGTAATTTTCTGATATGCTAATTTCTTTAGGAATTCTTACAAATATGACTAGGGATACGATCAGTAAAGTGATTGCAAATGTCAAGTCAAAGACCCGTCTGGGAATATAATATGTACTTATCGCGCCCAAAATGGCGCCTGGGATAGATGCCGCCGAAAAAAAAAGTCCATACCTATAGTTAATCCGTTTTAGGCGTCCGTAGGCGATCGATCCGGATACGGCATTGGCGCATGTCACGCTTAAAGAAATGGAGGTGATCGTCTCAGGGCTGTCGTTAGGATAAAGCAATAATAATATGGGAGTAAGGATGAATCCGCCACCTGCCCCGATTAATGTCCCAAAAACACCAATTACAATGCCGAACACCGTTAAGAGGAGATACTGTTCCATTGCAACTGCCTTGTTCAAGCATCGGACTAATTCTTTGAATAACCTGAGTTCGACTTAGACTGTCAAGTTTTGGGGAGCCTAATGGTCTACCGGCTAACTCTCCTGACCAGGGGGTGAGTGCTGCACCGGATCGAACCCCCGTCTTCATTGTGCCGGCCAAAATATATGGAGTAGACATGAATGCCTTCAGCCTCCAACCCGTCCTTAACCTTCTTGGCGTTAAAGTGGTCGTTGTAACCCAAGATGTAATTTTTCTGATCTAGGGGCATGCCGTTGGTGGCCAGATAGAGCGTCTCTTCCCGCGTCACCCGGATAAGTCAAACGCTGTTCGCTTCAATGGCTCAAACCAGCGACTTGCATCATGCAACCTGTAACCAGTAACCCACTAATATGGTTCAAATTCACTATCGTCCGGGTCTTGCAGGCGTAGATCGATTCCCTTTTTCTTAGTTCTTGTTGTTTCTGATTCGATTGCGGCCGACTGGGCGGCGACGGGTTTTGTCCTGGGAGTTGTCGGAAAATGGGTTTTGTGGTGGTCGGAAGCGCCGATCCGGTGGCTTCGTTGGGACAGGTCCCGGGGCGGTCTTTGCCCCGGTTGATGGTCCAATTTGAAGAACGATACGATATCACGAAGCTGCTCCGCCTGGCTGGACAGTTCCTCACTGGCCGAGGCCATCTCCTCGGTGGCGCTGGCGCTTTGCTGGATGACTTGATCTAGCTGTTGAACGGCCTTAGTCACCTGCTGGATGCCACCGGCCTGTTCGTTGGAAGAGGCGTTGATTTCCTGAACCAGGTCCGCGGTTTTCTGGATGCTGGGAACAATATTTTCGATTAAGCGACCGGCCTGGTCCGCCACTTCCAGACTGGAGTTAGATAGCGTGCTGATTTCCTTGGCCGCGTTTTGACTGCGCTCAGCCAGCTTGCGGACTTCCGCGGCGACTACGGCAAACCCCTTGCCATGCTCTCCGGCTCGGGCCGCCTCGATCGCGGCATTTAGGGCCAACATATTGGTTTGGCGGGCTATTTCCTCAATAATGCTGATCTTTTCGGCAATGCTCTTCATGGCGATCACAGTTTCGGCCACAGATTTGCCCCCGGTCTGGGCATCAATGGCCGCCTGTTTGGCTATCGCGGCAGTTTCCCGGGCATTATCGGCGTTCTGTGAGATAGTGCTGCTCATTTGCTCCATGGACGCGGAGACTTCTTCCACACTGGCCGCGGATTCAGCCGTTCCCTGGGAGATGCCGGTGGTGCTGGTGCTGATTTCCTGGCTCCCGGAGGCGACCTGATCAGCCGCAGTCTGGACATTAACGGCGATCTCCGTCAATTCCCCGACCATCTTCGCCAAAGCCATCATCAGCTCATCATTCTTTGATCTTCTTTCCACCTTGACCATCAGGTTGCCCGTGGCGATCTCCTGAGCCAATCTGGTAACTTCATTCAAGGCATCAATGAGTAAGTTGATATTGTTTTTGATGTTGTTGAAATCCCCTTGATACTGGTCGTTGATTTTGGAGGGGATATCGCCTTTGGAGATGCGGTCCACATGGGCGGCAGCCATCTTTAACGGCCCGATAACGGCATCCAGGATTTCGTTGGCTCCCGTGATAATACCTCTAAACTCAAAATTAATTTTTTGGGGATCACCGCGCTCGTTTAGGCGCCCCGCCGCCGCCGCGTCTTTTAATTTAGCGAATTCATTTAGAAGAGATTTGACAATGCCGGAGATGTTCCGGCCGATGAGCAAGCCGATGGCCAAAGCCAGGAGAACGCCGAGGCCGATAGCGATGAGGGACAGGAGGGTTAGCCGGCCGGCCTGGGATTGGGCCTCTTTGTAAGTATCTTCAGATAATTTTCCATTTAGCTCAGCTATCTCGTCCAACAATTTGACCACGACATTAATGGCGTCGCGGGATTTACCCATGCTCAGCTCATGGCCGGCTTTTCGCGACTCGGCATCTCCTTTTCTGACCAGTTCTACAACTTCCTGGTGCAACTTCTTCGCGATGCCCCATTTCAGGACAAGCTCCTGCCAGAGCCGCTCTTCTTCCTTGGCTTTGGGCAACGATTCGTATATCTTCCAACCTTTCTCAAACTTATTAAAAGCTTTTTCCAGGCTGGCATATTGTCTTTTGATCAATTCGGGGTCTGTTTCATAAATCAGGACACGTTCGTACCTTTGAATACTTCCTTGGGCTTCATCCATCATGCCCAGCCCCAGGACACCGGGCAACCGGACACCCGCCACCACCTCCAGGCTGGCGGTGACATTCTGGATCCCACGCCATCCCAGGAATCCCACGACCAGGGTGATTAACGCCACAAGAAAAAAACCCGCCAACAATTTGGCGCCCAACTTCATGTTTTTCATCGGTCAGACCTCCTTCCTCAATTCAGGTGTCGTAAATGAGTGTCGGGTTGGATGCTTCCCTGATGTCTTAGCTGCTATCTTTTCCAGTATGAGGCAAAACCTTCGCTGTTGAAGAATGACAAATGGTCATTTCTTGTCTGCTATACTCCAGCCCGACCTGAAAGTAAACCCCGAAACCCGATGATTCGTCATTCCTCCTGCCGGATGATATGAGGCCGGCCATGAACCAGAAAGTAGAAATCACCCGTGGCGGGGTCCTGTTTCAAGTACCGCGTGAGATGATAATAGGCCTGCTTGGAAAATCGCGTTCGGAATTTCTGTGGCGTAGAGATGCAGTAGAGGACGTTGGTCGGGCTAATGGTCAGGGTCTCCGGCAAAAGGGGCGCGCAGCGGCCGTCATTAAGGATCAGGGCAACCGCGGCCGGCTCTCCGGTTGCATCTTCGGTGATGTCCAGCGACCTGACAATCAGGGGGGCGTCGTCGGGGAGGACCGGGTGAACTTCACCCTCACAGCGGAGGAAAAGCTCCTTCCCTCGATAAAACATGGATCTGCTGAGGGAGCTCAGCAGGTGCTCGTCCGTAATCGGATTGGCTTCACAAAACCATAGGCCGTCCGAATCGATCCGGTATTGATAAGTCCGGGAGCCGGGATCGGCCGCAGTGAGGGGGTCTTTTTGTGCCCTGGTGACCATAGTGATAATGATACTCTTATCCTACCGATTAGTGGTTGGAATAGAGGACAGCCAAGATATAGGCGTTGTTTCCGCCCCGGGCGCGGACCAGGTGAGGCGTGGCTGAGTCATAATAGATGGAGTCACCCGGATTGAGCACGTCCACGTAATCATCGAGACGAACTTCCATTTGCCCGGACAAGACAAAAATGAATTCCTGACCGTCATGTGAAGACAATTCTTCCACGGTTTCAGTCGGCTCCAGCGTTACGAGGAACGGGTCCATGCTTCGGTCATTCTTGTCCGCAGCCAGCATCTCGTAACTGTAACCGTAACTCTTTCCTTTTTTGGAAGAGTGGCGGGAGAGACTTTGGCCCTGATTTTTGCGCACGATGGTAAACGGCTTATTTTCCCCACTGGAAATAAGATAGCCCATCTTCATATCCAGGGCCTTGCCTAGCTTGATCAAAGTCCCCAGGGGGGGTGAAATCAGGTTACCTTCGATCTGCTCCAGCACCTCAACCGAGACATTGGTGCGCCGGCTGATATCGGTTAGGGTCAGGCCTTTGTCATTTCGAAATTTTTTAATCCGTTCCCCCACGTTGACGGGTTCCTCCGCGGCCGGGGAGGTTTGCGAAACAGCGGCCACAGCATTTAGATAATCATCCTCTCGGCCGGCTTGTCCGGTCTTGCCAATATGTTCAAGATAATCTTCATAGGCGTTTAGTTTTCTTTCTTCCACTTTTCTTCTCCATTGGTCGGCCTTGCCCGGCCTAGCCGGCCATGTTTTTGAACCAACACGTTATAAATAATAAGTATCAGGAAATGGTCAGATCAGGCGAGGCCAAAAGCTCAGCCAAATGACAAGCTCGTTGCGACAGGCCGGCTCTTTTTAAGCCCGATTGAAGGTGCATCAGACATCCGGGTTCGGCCGTGACCACGTAATCAGCCCCGGTCCGGGCGATATTTTTTAGCTTATCCTCCAAAATGGCCTGGGAAATGTGAGGATATTTCATGGAAAAAGTACCTCCGAAGCCGCAACATGTTTCGAAATCGAGCATCGGAATGTAGGTCACTCCCTTGATCTTTGAGATAAGTTTGACGGGTTCGTCTTTGACTCCCAGGCCGCGATTCAGGTGGCATGAGTGGTGATAGGTGACGGTCCCGGCAAACTCTGCGCCGACGTCCGACACATGTAGGACTGAGACCAAAAACTCGGATAAATCGTAAACCTGGTTGGAAATGCCTCTAGCCCGCCGGTGATCCCGAGTCCCAGGTTCAAACAGGTCCTGATATAGGGCCTTGATGGTGTAAAGGCAAGAGGCTGACAGCCCGACGATAGGGCTTTTTCCGGCAAAGGCATCCAGTGTCTTTCGAGCCAGACATCTGGCTTGGTCCAGTTGCCCGGCATTAAGGGCAAACTGACCGCAGCAGATTTGATCCGGGGGATAGTCTATTTCCACCCCCAACCGGTGGAAAACTCTTTCCACGGCCACGGCCACGTTGGGGTAAAGGGAATCCACGAGGCAAGGGACAAATAAACATACCCGGTTAGGTAAACATACCCGGTTAGGTAAACATACCCGGTTAGGGAGAGTCATTAAAGGCATCACTTTCTGCGTCGAACCGGATGGCTGATTGTTTGTTACTTGTTACTCGTTGAAGACAACCAGCAACAAGAAACGAGTAACCAGCAACGAGCACCGGAGCCGGTTTCAGACGGGACCGCCAAATCGTTCCGTAGGGCAAAGCATCCTTGAGAAGTAATTGGTTACGTATTTTGTTTTAAGCTCTTTGGTGATGCGGCGGAAGTCATCGTTGTCGAAGAGCCGTCCGATGGTGGTTGCATTAGGAGCAGAGAATTCGCCCACGATTTTGGGGCCATCTCCTAAAACCACATTCCATCCTCCGGTTATTTCCAGCAAGCCGGTTTTTTTAAAGGTGGGGATATATTCCTGAACCACAAAGTCGGCGTAATCCTTCCAGGCGCCTGGGACAATATCGTAATACTGGGTAAACTTCCAAACGCTCTTTTGGACGGTGTATTTTTTGGCCGGTACTCGTCCTGTGGGGGTCAAGATTTTATAAGAGTGGTTGAAGGTGTAATGTTTTAGCTCTTCAGTCAAGTCCTTGAATTTGGGGTTGCGCATAAGCTTTTCCATTTGGTCATACTCTTCAGTAGTCATGACGGCAAGAACCCGAGGGCCGGGGCCAATAACTACGTAAAAGCCGCCTACGACATGGAATCCTAATAGCTTGCATTGATAAATATATTTTTCCTTTACAAATTCGGCGTATTCTTCGTGTTTACCATGGATAATATCCCAATGTTGACTTAAAAGAACGGACATTTCGACCCCCTTTTTTCGCATTTGTCCGACCGGGCAAGCGGACTATATCCTATGGATTAAACAAGCCAACGCGCTGGCGGCCGACTTTTTCCGGCGACAATTCCTGTGGAAGATATGGCATTGCCATTTATGCGCTGTAGTTGGCGAAAAGTCAACATTTTTATTTAGTAGCCGACGACCCGGCCGGACATCCCGACCGGGATCGACTGAGAGGAAAGCCCGGCCCCCGATGGATATTCCAATATAGCAATAAGGTAACATGGTTATCTCGATATATTTATTGACATCCCCCAAATTATGTGATATTAACCACATATGAAATGGCCTCGCCGACCCGGAGGACGCGCCCCAATAAATCCGCAGAACCGGTTATTGATATTCACTTTTTGCTTGACATACCCCGGCTACTCATAATAAATGCTCTAGGACATCAGGGCATCTCACCTTCGCGGCCAAAAAAACGCATCTAGGCCTAACCAGAATAAACCAACAAATAAGGAGATCAGCGCCTTGGAACATCCAATTATTTTCATTACTCTGCTGTTTGAAAAGATCGGTTTGGGGCATTTCGCCCACGAATGGCCTTGGGTGACCAATTCTTGGCTTATTATGCTCCTGCTGATCATCTCCGGGAAAATCGCCACCAGCAGCATCAAAATGATCCCCGGCGGCGCCCAAAGCTTTTTTGAAGTAGTCATCGAAGGGATCGAAAACTTCATGGTCGATGTCATGGGTGAAGAGGGGCGGGCCATGTTTCCACTAATCGCCACCCTATTTCTCTACATCTTCTGCTGTAACTGTATCGGCTTGATTCCCGGTTTCTTTTCGCCGACAGCGAGCTTGAATACCACCCTGTCCATGGCCCTGATCGTTTTTCTCCTGACGCATGTCATCGGCATCAAGAATCATGGTACGCATTACATCAAACACTTCTGCGGCCCTGTTTGGTGGCTGATCCCGCTGATGGTCCCGATTGAAATCGTCGGTCATCTGACTCGGGTCCTCTCCCTGACCTTTCGTCTTTTCGGCAACATCATGGCGGAAGATCTCGTATTGGCCATCTTGATGATTT
>JADFYC010000008.1:21079-24056 GCA_015233295.1 Deltaproteobacteria bacterium
GCTCCGTTGCCCATGTTCTTTCTTTTCATCTTTGCTGACTTTGTCCAAGCCTTCATCTTTTCCATGCTAACCATGATGTACTTTGCCGGTGCCATGGAAGAAGCCCACTAAGAGCCGCCGGACATCCTTGGAAAGGTCAGTGATATCTCAAGGTATCCTGACCTTTTTTCTTGTCTGAAGTCTTGGCCGGGAAGAATTTTAATTATTGCGTCCCCGGTTCAGCCGTGGACTTATAACCAGTAAGTTGGTGAAGATGGACGAACCTATTTTGTTTGAGACGAAACCGGCGCCACGCAGTTTCTTGATCGCCTACGTCGCGGCCTTTATCTGCCTTCAAGCTCCTTTTCGGCCGGGAACCGGTCCGTTCCATATGTCCCAATGGGTCGGGGTACCACTTTTCTTCATCATTCTTATCCTGGTCTTCCTTAAGTGGCGAAACTCAGTCTATACCCTAACCAGCAGTCGGATTACAGCCCAGACCGGTTTCTTTTCGGTAACCGTCACGGAGCTTCCGGTGACTGAGGTGGCCGTGGTTCATGTCCTCCGGGGATTGACTTCCCGGGCCCTAAAAGTCGGGCATTTCCACATCTATTCCAAGGATAACCGGCGGGCCGTTAAGTTTTTTGGGGTTCCCCATCCCGATGAGGTCTATCAAAAAATCCAACAAGCCGTGGCTGCAGTTGCAGTCAAGAAAGAATGCGTACCCGGCTAGCTTTTTGCGCCTCCAGGGTAACATTTCCCATCCCTGGCCTAAGGATAATCGAAGGAGAGGTTATGGACATTAAGATTACCAAACTTGATAAAGAAAATCGGCGGGAAAAAATTGCCAACGACTCCGAACTGGGTTTTGGAAGATATTTTAGCAACCACATGTTTCTGATGGACTGGGAGCTTGACCAGGGTTGGATAAACCCCCGAATTGAGCCTTATCATAACCTGTCCTTAGATCCGGCGGCGATGGTCCTGCATTACGGTCAGGAAGTCTTTGAGGGACTTAAGGCCTACCACGGCCAGGACGGCGGCATCTATCTCTTTCGGCCGGAAATGAACTTTCAACGGATGAATCGGTCCGCCCGGCGGCTATGTATGCCCGAAATTGATCCTGAGTTTGTAATCAAGGCGTTGACCGACCTCATCTCGCTGGACCAAGACTGGATCCCGGCCAGTGAAGGATGCTCACTTTACATCCGGCCGACCATGCTGGCTACGGAACCGGCCCTGGGCGTCAGGCCCTCCACCCGATACTTGTTCTATATTATACTTTGCCCAGTGGCGGCCTATTATCCCGAAGGATTCAACCCAGTCAAGATTTACGTGACCGATAAATATGTTCGAGCCGTGCGCGGAGGCGTCGGGGAAGCCAAGACCAGCGGAAATTACGCGGCCAGCATCTTCGCCGCCGAGGAAGCCCACCGCAAAGGCTTTACCCAGGTGCTCTGGCTGGATGCGGTGGAGCGGAGATACGTTGAAGAAGTCGGGACCAGCAACATCTTTTTACTGCTGGACGACGAACTGATCACGCCACCCCTCAACGGCAGCATCCTCCCTGGGGTGACCAGGGATTCGGTACTCCACCTGGCCCGGAACTGGGGCATGAAGGTGAGTGAGCGGCCCATAACCATCGATGAAGTGATCGAGACGATCAAGAATGGCCAAATGAAAGAGATCTTCGCTTCCGGTACGGCCGCCATCATTTCCCCCGTGGGACTGGTCCATTACCGGGACCAGGAATACACGGTTTCAGACTGCCAGACCGGTCCCCTGGCCAATAAGCTGTACAATGCCATTATTGATTTGCAGTACGCTAAGACTCCTGATACTTTCGGTTGGATCAGGAAAATTGGTTAACCTGGACCAAATTTTGGTAAAATCAGTTTTGTTGGAAAAAGCAGAATCCAGAGGACGCATTGAGAAAGAAACGGCTCAGAGATTCACCAAAATCTTTGGGTTTTCCCCTTCCTCGGCGTCCTTCTTGGTTCCGGGAAGGCGCCTCCCCGGGAAGAAAGGCCCCGGCATGGAGTTGCCTTTGAACGGTCATCGTTGTCCCTTTTTGATCCCGCCTCAGGGTGGCGCTTGGCTGACCCCGAGTAAAGGCGCATGCCAAAGAGTCAATTGTAACCGTTCAAGATATAATAAGGTTTCCGAAACCGGATGACGAAACAAAAAACCTGTTGAAAGGCTCCAAGAATGAAGGAAATTATCGCTTTCTGCGGATTGTCCTGTCACGAATGCCCCGCCTTCCTGGCCACACTGGCCGATGATGACACAAAACGAGCAGAAACAGCGGAGCTTTGGTCAAAGAATTATCACTCGAATATCAGGGCGGAAGATATCAATTGCGATGGGTGTCATACAGACAACGGACGACTTTTCGGCCACTGCCGGGTGTGTGAAATTAGACGATGCGGAATGAAAAAGGATATCTTAAATTGTGCCTATTGCGATGAATATGCTTGTAAAAGGCTAACCAGATTGTTTCGGATCGCCTCTGCGGCCAAGAATCAATTGGATGAGGTCCGGGGCGAGCTGGAGACTTCTGTTTGATCCATCGGAATGGCATAAAGACGTTTAGATTTTTCGCTTCGCTCGAAATGACAAAGCCGCCGCCGCCCCAAACGTTCTACACCGCTGTCCCTTTGGATGTTGTCATTTCGAGCGGAGCGAGAAATCTGAGTGTGTGTTCACCCTGTACCTTCTCGAAAAGGGTCAATTGTGACCGGTTAGAGTCTAGTTGGTACAGCCTTGTCTGGTACAGCTTAATGCTAAATCTGTTTGATGGAGACCCCGCATGCCCCGGATAAAAGTCTTGATTGCTGATGACCATGCCGTGGTCCGGGAAGGGCTAAAGCAGATATTTGAAGACCAGCCGGACATGGTGATAACCTGTGAGGCCGAGGATGGTCTCGAGGCCGTGGAAAAAGTCCGCACCCTGCAACCGGATGTGGTCGTGGTCGACCTGGCCATGCCTAGGCTGGGC
>JADFYC010000008.1:24151-24588 GCA_015233295.1 Deltaproteobacteria bacterium
TGCCCTGGGCTATGTCCTTAAGGCCTCGCCCATGTCGGACGTCTTGGAGGCGGTTCGGGCCGCGTACCGGGGGGAATACTTTCTCAGTTCCAAGATCCGGGCGGAAGTGGTGGGCGTTTACCTCAAATCTCACGTGGACCCCCCCACGCCTAAGGGGTATGACTTGCTTTCGGAGCGGGAGCAACAGGTGTTTCGAATGGTGGTTGAAGGCAACTCCACTAATCAGATTGCCGATGTCCTCTGTCTCAGCCCGAAGACAGTGGAAAAGCATCGAGCCAATATCATGAAAAAGCTGGGCCTGCGCGACCGCCTGGAGATGGTCAAGTTCGCCGTCAAAATCGGTCTGGTCGATCCCGAACTTTGGGAGGATTAAGCTTCTGATCGATCCATAAGAAGCGGGTCCGGTCCCTGGTTTATCAGTTCCCAGCCCCCTAAAT
>JADFYC010000090.1 GCA_015233295.1 Deltaproteobacteria bacterium
TCTGCAATTGTAAAGGGTACGGCGAGATATTTGTCGAGTGTCTGTGCCAGAAGGGTTTTACCGGTTCCCGGCGTCCCGAAAAGAAGGATATTGCTTTTCTGCAACGCAACGTCCGTCTCCGTCTGGAGATAAATTCTCTTGAAATGATTGTGTACCGCTACGGAGATTATTTTCTTGGCCCTCTCCTGTCCTATGACGCCAGACGTGTGCTCTTCCGATCTCGCAACCGGAACGGCCGGATATGTCTTTCAATCCTGGACGTTGCCGACAGGAACCTCTGCGGCCAACCCGATAATCGTGACAGTCAACTCAGATCAGACCGTAACCGCAGTTTACATTGCCAATCCGTCTATTCCCACCTTAAATGAATGGGGCATGATCATCTTCGCCTTATTGGCAGTTACCGCCGGCTATTATCTTCGCCGCCGCCAACGAGGGGAAGCATAACGGCTCGAATATGAAGGCTGATTAACGATTGCAGAATCACCCGGCCCTGTGGTACACTAAACCACGGGGCCTTTTTTTGGATGAGCCGGAGACAACGGGCGGCCGCGACTGTTTTCCTTGTTAGTCGGCTGGTTATTTTTACTTGAGCAACAAGAACGACATAGATTCAATTAACAATATCTACTGCAAATCGAAATGGGGGTCGGGTATGCCTAAAGACTACCGCCTATCCTTGGGTGACATCGTCCAGCGCATTATTGAACGGTTTGGGCCGGAAAAAATAATCCTGTTCGGGTCAGCAGCGCGAGGCACCGCGACTTTTGACAGCGATATCGATCTGATGGTCGTCATGCCAGTGGAGGGGTCCTCGCGCCAAAAGGCCAACGAAATAGACCTGGCGTTGGCTGACCGCTCTATACCGTTAGATCTGGTCGTGGTGACCCCGGAACAATATGAGCGACAAAAGAGATTGTTCGGGACGATTGTGCGCCAGGCAGAAAGAGAAGGAAAGGTGGTTTATGAGCGGGCGGCCTGAAATAATCGCCGAAGTCCGACGCTGGGTCGGGAAAGCTGAGAACGATTTCCGAAACGCCTGTTTCGTTTTGACTATGAAAGAAAATTGCCCTTTTGACACCGTATGCTTTCACTCTCAACAGTGCGCTGAAAAATACATTAAATCCCTTTTGGTTTTTCAAGAGCTGGATTTTCCAAGAACCCATGATCTCGTGCTGCTGTTTAATTTATTGAAACTGGATCCGTCATCAGGTTTAAGAGTCATCGATGTGCAACCGCTCAACCGCTATTCCATCGAGGCCCGTTATCCGGGGGATTGGGAACCCATCGATGAGACGGAAGCCAGAGCAGCCTTGGAAGTGGCCCGAACCGTCCGAAATACTATCCGGCGTTTTCTGCAACTTGATATGTCACCCTAGTAAAATGAATAAAGGACAAAGACGAATTAAGCTGGAAGGTGCTCGGTTGGGGCAACCTGATCCGGGGGCTCTATCCTCAGGAGCAATCTCCCACCCAGGTTGACCTCCTGGCCTTAATTGTGCTCAATAGATTTCGTCACCTGTCTGTAGAGGAGGTTACAGCCATGTTAAATCTTGACATAACTGATACTGTTGCGGGGCAACAACTGATTAACTTGGGCGACCAGCGTGGGTCGTTACGAATCGCCAGCGAAGACATCATCGAAATCCTGGAAGCCCGTTTTGAACAGGTGCCCCAGGAAGTCATTGATGTCACCAGTGAGATAGATGACTTAACCTTGTTGAAGGCCCTGCACAAAGCCAGCGCCTTGGCCAATAACCTGGACGAATTCATCCAAACACTAAGAAGATCCAAGAATTAAACGACGTCGGCTGCCATTTTCCTTTAGAACAATATCTCAGGAAAGATCAATGGTGAAACCTGGTAATCGAGGTTCTGACGAGGCATTTTATCAACTGGTCAAGGCTGCCGGCGAGGCCATTTTGAAGCTGGTGGGGGTGCCGGCGTTGGATGGATATCACTTTCACTCCGACACCCTGAAGGCCAAAAAGGTCTCTCCCGATATGGTGGCGATTCCCTTGACTGGGCCTGGTGATACCGTGATCATGGAGTTTCAAGGGTATCATGATCCGTTCATCCGGTACCGGTTGGCGGCTGCGGTTGCCCTTTATTGCAGTCACGAGAAGAAGGCGCCGGTCATTCTTCCGGCCATCATCTTTACCGAGCACTCTTTTGCCGGCTCCGCCTTACCACTCGACATTTCCGACAGCACTGGTCAATATCAGTTGCGGGGAAAGTTCAGAGAGATCGTCTTGGAAGATTATACCGAAGAGCAACTACTGACTCTTGATCCTCGGCTGGTGGCGTTGGTTCCTTATACTCTTCCAAAGAATATGCCCAAAGATGAATTAAGCTGGAAGGTCCTCGGTTGGGGCAACCTGATCCGGGAGCTTTATCCTCAGAAGCAATCTCTCACCCAGATTGACCTCCTGGCCTTAATTTTGCTCAATAGATTTCGTCACCTGTCTATAGAGGAGGTTACAGCCATGTTAAATCTTGACATAACTGATACTGTTGCGGGGCAACAACTGATTAACTTGGGCGACCAGCGTGGGTCGTTACGAATCGCCCGCGAAGACATCATCGAAATTTTGGAAGCCCGTTTTGGGCAGGTACCCCGGGAAGTCATTGATGCCACCAACGAGTTAGATGACTTACCCGGGTTGAAGGCCCTGCTCAAAGCCAGCGCCCTGGTCAATAACCTGGACGAATTCATCCAAACCCTTAGAAGATCCAAGAATTAACCGGGTCCAGCCGCGGCCGAGGTGCGCGGGGGCCGGCCATCTATAATCATGCTCCCGTAATGCCGTTGAGTTAGGCGACTGAGCATATCGGGGGGCTTGCCTCAGTATGACGCGGCATTGAACTTCTCGGACCGGCGAGATTGGCCAGGATATCGCCGAGCGCCACAAGCAGCCACATATAACCCATAAAACTGGGAAAGGTATAATGGGTACCGAAAAATGAGGTGACCAGGCCTGAGACCAGGCCCAGCATCGTGGCCGCGGCCAGGGACCTGGCCGGGACTGAGTCGGTGTTCTTAAATATCCGGTAAGCGTTGTGCAGAGTCAGCCCCATCACTGCCAGGTAGAGGGCCGGAAGTAAAACGCCGCCTTCAAAAAACAGACTGAGGTAGGTATTATGCGAGGTGTGTTTGAGCACCAGCGGAGTATTCATCTCCGGGATCCGGTCTTCGCCCAGCAGCAAGGACTTGTATTGATCCGCCCCAAAACCGTGGCCCCAGGGACGGTGGAGACATTGTTTTAAGTAGGGTTTCCAGACGATGAGCCGTCCCCCGCCTTGAAATTCCAGGTTTGGTTTGGCCTGAAACAAGTTTAGCCCGGAGGGAAGCAAATAACCGCCGCCGGCTATCAAGAGTATCAAGATCAGCCAGAGGTGTTTTTTCCTCAAACCCTTCTGTGAAGTGGACAGCCGTAACCAGCCCAAAGTCAGGATGGCGGCCAGGATGGACAGGACGGCCGCCCGGGCGCTCATGACCACACAGATGAACAACCCAAAGGTGATCAGAGGCATCAGACACCGCGGCCTAAGTCCGTTGTATGCAACAAAGCCCAGGCCGAATGAGGTGATCAGAGCAGCGATGGCCGCGATGGTGTTTACGTTCCCGACCGACTCCAGGAGAATCCGCTTGAACAATGTATCCGGGATGCCGATGACCTGATAAACATCCGCCAGGCTTTTGACCGTCCCCGCTGTCCACCCGGAATAGATGACCGAAGGGATATACACAAGATAAAAGACCAGCGCAGACGCCATGGCTGCCACCACCCAGCGCAGATCGACCACAGACCGGATGATCAATACCGGCAGGTAGTACAGAGCCGCCCCGGTCAGGAAGACTAACCAGAGTTTGATGATCATGGCCACCAGGCCGGGGTCTTTCGTCGTTGACCAGAGATGATGAACCGAGTAGATAAGATAACCACAGGTCAGCAACACAAAAATCGAAACGCACCAACCAACCGGGGTCAGGACCGGCTTAACCAGAACTGCCAACCAGCCGTCCCCCGCGTTGTTCCGGCCGACCACCAACCAGGAGTGGAGAACTATCCCCAAACCGGTTACGGCGACCATCAAATTGCCGTTGGCCACCAGGGGTAAAGGGATCAACTTTGGGATAGGAAAAAGGCAGATGGTCAGCGCCAACAGGAGCAACGGAAAGTAGTGCTTTTGGGGCTCTGTCGCCATAAGAACCATGCCCGAACTTTGGGAAAAGTCCTATCTATCCGCGGTGCTATGGACCGGGGTAGAAAAGATGACATGTCGGGATTAATGATTAGCCGATAAAGGCGGTATGCCGTAATTATCGTACAGCCAAAAACCGTTCCCGGACTCAGGTTGGGCTATTCCCCCAACTTAGCCTTGACCGAGGCCACCTTGGCCTGGGCCGAAGATTTTTTGTCCCGCCGGTCGTCGATATTTATGTTCGTCATGACCCGATGCGCCCCTTCGGAGAAAGGGACTTCGTGAATCTTCTGAACCACCGCCAGGATATCGGCCAACTCGCCTTCGATGATGGTCCCCATTCCGGTCAGAGTGGTGGTGACCGAGGTTTCTTTGTTCAACACGCTGGTCACCTTGGCCACATAATGACTCAAACTGGTCGATCCAGTGCCCAATGGCACGACACTCACAAATGCAATAGCCATGATAAATTTCCTTACCGTATTTCGGGTTGCTCGTTTATCGTTACCGACCATGAATATGGTTCTGGTCCGTAACTCGAAAAAAGCCTTCAGCCCATTATTACTTCCGTGATCCATTTGTCCAGGTCGGCCAGGGCCCGCCGGGCATAGGCCGCTCCCCGTTCTTTCTTGGCGACACGGCCCTCCAGAGGCGGAAAAAGGCCGAAATTGACGTTCATCGGTTGAAAATCTCGACTGGCTGAGGCCGTAATATGGGCGACAAGTGAACCCAGCGCTGTTGTCCGGGGCGGAGCGGCCAATGCTTGACCATGGGCCAGCCGGGCGGCATTAATCCCACATAACAAGCCCATGGCCGCAGACTCCACATATCCTTCCACACCGCTGATCTGCCCAGCCACAAAAACATGTTCCGCCCGCGCGAATTGAACATAAGGAGTCAGCACCCGCGGCCCGTTGATAAAGGTATTGCGATGAATGCTGCCCAGCCGGACAAATTCGGCCTGCCGCAAGCCGGGAATCAATCTGAAAACCCGCTCTTGCTCCTCATAGGCCAACTTTGTCTGGAACCCGACCATATTGTAGATGGTGCCTTCAGTATTATCCTTCCGCAATTGAACTACTGCGAAGGGCCTCTGTCCGGTAGTCGGGTCAATCAATCCCACCGGTTTCATGGGACCGAAAAGAAGAGTCTGAAACCCACGTTCGGCCATCACCTCTACGGGCAGGCAACCCTCAAAAAACTTGGGCGTTTCAAATGGCTTTAGTGGCACCTGCTGGGCCGTAGTCAACGCCTGAAAAAAGACCTCATATTCTTCCCTGGTCATGGGACAGTTGATGTAATCCCCTTCCTCCGGTTCATAGCGCGAAGCGTAGAAGGCCCGGCTAAAATCAATAGATTCCAAAGTAACCAGGGGAGCGATAGCATCGTAGAAGTGGAGATGTTCTTCGCCCAACAGTCCTTCCATGTCCTCAGCCAGGGCATCCGAAGTGAGCGGCCCGGTAGCCAGAACAGTAGTGCCCTCTTGAGGCAGATGGCGAACCTCTTTATGGATGATCCGAATGTTCTTGTGCCCAGATATCCGGTCGGTCACCTCAGTCGCAAATTTTTCCCGGTCCACGGCCAGAGATCGCCCCGCGGGCACAGCCGTCTCCACCGCCACGGCCATGATTATAGAGCTGAGACGCCGCATTTCTTCTTTCAACAAACCCACGGCATTCTCCACATTGCCGGCCCGAAAGGAATTGCTGCAGACCAGTTCGGCCAATAAAGGTGAATGGTGGGCGGGTGAAAATTGGTGAGGCTTCATTTCGACCAGAGTCACCCGGGTATCTGCCTCGGCGGCCTTAAAGGCCGCTTCACACCCGGCCAGTCCGCCTCCGATCACCGTGATCTCCGGCAAATTATTATTCACAGATTATACCCCATTCCAAGGATTAAACGTCTCAGTCATCGGATGTCCCAGCCGAGGATTTTGGCCAACTGACCGGGGATACTTTTTTCGATATGATCAACCAATGCCGGATCGTGTGATTAAAACCAACTCATCGAATCATACCTCGTTTTTCTAATTCTCGCAAAAGATATTTCTTCGTTGGGTCGTGGCAGTCGTGGTTAAACTCAGCCGCATCCACATCCAGACGCCCCAAAATGAATGAAGGACTGAGCCAGGTCGGGCCAAGTCCTTCTTCGTCTTCCATATCCAGGGTATTCGGTATATCCGCAAACATGGCTCTAAGCATTTACCATGTTGAACCGGCAAGAGGGGATCACCTGCATGGAGTGGTAGTCTTCGACAGACCAATCTGAGGCGGTCAACTTAAGTCTACTTCAAGAACTTGATCATCACCCCGACACCACCCATAATTATAGCGGCCTGGGCCATCATTAAGCCGGCAACCCACTTGATAGTGTCGTTTTTTGATTTCAAGATATTGGTTTCAGTGGTTGTTTTCAGTTCGGCAATGTCTTTCCTGATGTCGGCAATGTCTTTCCTGATGTCGGCAATGTCTTTTTTGACGTCGACAATATCTCTCTTAGTCGCCAAGAATTCAAGCTGTTGCCGGTAGTTGTCTTTGAAAATATCAGATAATTCCCGACTTGCAGCGTCAGGTAAGCCGGCCCTGGCCAAACGATCATATACAGACAGTGTGTCGAAGTATTCCATATCCCACCTCCAGGGTCATTATGCCCCGGTGGCCTGTAAAAGGCAAGGCTAAACTGGTGGAATGATTATGTCGATGAGGGCCAAAAAATTTTGTCGGACTTCACCTTCCGACCATGGCGGTTGGTCAGCTCGGAACTAATCGATAGCGGTTGGGTACTGCCATTTCGGCAAGTTTGATTTAGTTCCTCGACATAAAAAAAGGAGCTGACCGGTCTGGTCAACTCCTGATATTTGCACGAAGATGGAGGCGGCAACCGGATTCGAACCGGTGGATAACGGTTTTGCAGACCGCTGCCTTAGCCACTTGGCTATGCCGCCAAAAATAAAAATGGAGCGGGAAACGGGATTTGAACCCGCGACTTCAACCTTGGCAAGGTTGCACTCTACCACTGAGTTATTCCCGCTCACGAAGGGGATAATAACAAAATCGTGACGATTGTCAACAAAAAAGTGTATTCCCTGGAATTTAATCTTTCCGGAGGAATATCAAGAAAATACTATTAATCAATCTGGAGGACCAATCCTTTTAAGTATTCGGTCTCCGGCATAGATAATAAAACGGGATGGTCCCCGGCTTGGCCGAGCTGCTCGATGAGCTTGACCGGCCGTCCGGCCAGCGCCGCGGCTTTGGCTAAGATGGCCTGAAAGTGTTCCCTGGAAATCTGGTAAGAACAAGAAAAGGTGAATAGAAGCCCTCCTTTTGGGAGCAGCTTTAGCGCCTTTTTATTCAAGTCCAGGTAACCTCGCTCGGCCTCTTTGATTTTACTCTTGGACTTGGCAAAACTGGGCGGGTCAAGAATGATTACGTCAAATTTGGGTTCTGCGGCCTTAAGAAAATGCAAGGTCTGCGCCCTGACAAACCGGCAGCGGCCGCCGAGGTTATTCAAACCGGCGCTTTCTTCGGCCAAAGCCAAAGCTCTTGGGGAAGAATCCACCCCAAACACTTCGGTCGCGCCACATTCCGCCGCGGTCAAGGCCCAGCCGCCGGTGTAGCAAAAGGTGTCCAAGACTCGTTTGCCTTTGACCAGGCCCTTCAGTCTCAGTCGGTTGGAGTTCTGATCCAGGAAGAATCCAGTTTTTTGTCCGTCCCAGATATCTACTTTTATCTTCACCGGTCCAATGGTCACGGCTAAGTCAGTCGGCGGCATGATCCCGTAAACTAGTTTCTTTTCCAACGGTAACCCTTCCAGTTCACGGATGGGCGCGTCATTTCTGACAATGATGCCCTGCGGCGAAAAGAGTCCGGCCAATTCTTGGATCACGCCGTCCAACATCTGATCCATCCCGGCGGTCAAAGATTGAACGACCAGAAATGGTCCATAAACATCCACGATCAGTCCGGGGAGGCCGTCTGATTCGCCGAAGACCAACCGGTAAGCTTCATTAGACACAGGAGGCCACTTTTTCCGGTGGTCACGCGCTGCCGTTAACCTGGCCCGGATAAAGACGCCGTCTATCTCTTCCTTTCGCCGGGTCAGTATTCGGCCCAGGATCAGCGAAGCAGGATTGACGTAGGCCCGGCCGATAAACCGTTCCTCTAGATCGACCACGTCCACTATTTCTCCCGGCTCAAAATCCCGGATCCGTCCAGCCGCTTCATTGCTATAAATCCATAAATGACCGGAATTCATGCGCCGGTCTACACCTTTTTTGAGTTGAAGAATTTTCATAGCACCATTTCAGTTCTGTTTATCTGGTTAGATTTTAGGAAGGAAATAAAGGATGTGATCTGAAATCTTACGTCACTTAATATATTATAAAAGCAACATCCGGCGCGGCCTTTGGCCACAACCAAAAGACCAATGATGACCACTTTGTCATTCCGAGTGAATGTGAGATATATTAAGATTTATCGCCAGGCTCGGAGTGATGAACGGGAGCCGCCAAGTTTATCAACTCAATTAAAAAAAATAATAATATTATCGTGTTAAATATGACATACCCGCCAAAGAAAGAAATCAATTATTAGTTATGCAGAGGATGAGAAGAGAGATAAAAAAAGAGGACGTAGAGATTTTTTTGTGGTTGAGTATATTGAGTTATCTCAAATGGTCAGATTAAGATAACCCCATAAGTTATCCTAAACCTGTGGGTATGCCTCTTTCAACATGGTGAAATCAGGATTTGAATGACCAGAGACAGCTTAAACAAACAAAGAGACGAAATCAAATTTGTCCACATCCACCAGACCGCGATCGGTCAGCTTGAGGGAAGGTATCACCGGTAAAGCCAGGAAAGACAGAATCATGAAAGGTTGGTCCTGAGTACATCCGGTTTCTCCGACAGCTACGCTAAGCCGCTTAATCCCGGCGGCAACTTCCGCGACAGGCAAGTCGGACATCAACCCGGCCACAGGCAAACGTAACTGTTGCCGCACCTGTCCATCAATAACTACGCATAATCCGCCGTTCATCTCCACCACCGTGGACACGGCCAGATGGATATCCCGGTCGTTCACGCCCACACAGACAATGTTATGGGAATCATGGGCGACCGACGAAGCCAACGCCCCTTTTTTCAGCCCAAATCCCTGGACCAGACCCAAACCGATATTACCTGTGGCCTGGTGACGTTCCACCACCGCCAGTTTGGCTACATCCTGATCAAAATCGGCGCACACTGCTCCATTTTCAATCTTGACCGGCATGTTCAGGTGTTGAGTCATGATTTGGCCGGGGATCAGTCCGATGACTCTGGCTTGGGTCGATTTGGCTTCAATCTTAAATGAATCAAGGGAAAAGGGGGCCACGCGAAAACGGCCTTTTGCCTGGGTCTGGGGAAAACTGGCCGTATCAATAAGCAAACGACCATCTTCAGCCACCGGTTGTCCCTGAATGAAAACCTTCTCCACCTGAAACTTGTATAGAGAATCCAGCACGACCAGGTCGGCCCGATATCCTGGGACCAGGGCCCCCCGACGCTTTAATCCAAAGTATTCACAGGTGTTAATAGTGACCATTTGAATCGCGGTGATGGGATCCAACCCCAGTGCTACCGCCCGGCGAAGGATCCGGTCCAGGTGACCACTCTCCAATATCTCATCGGCGTGTAAGTCGTCGCAAACAAACATACATCGCCGGCTAACGGCCGCGGTCACCAGTGGTAAGAGAGCTTCCAGATCTTTGGCTTGAGTGCCTTCCCGGATCATAATCCGCATCCCCTTAGCCAGTTTCTCGACGGCCTCGTCAAGTCTGGTGCATTCATGGTCTGAGCCGATACCGGCCGAAAGGTAGGCATTTAGACCCAACCCGGAAAGGAGCGGAGCGTGGCCGTCGACAACCAGATCGTGGAAGGCTGCGACTTTTTCGAGGGCATCTGGAAAACCGGCCACCAAACCGGGGAAATTCATCATTTCAGCCAGACCCAGGACCCGGTCGCGTCCCCTAAAACCAAGCAGCTCTCCGACACCCAAAATCGCCCCGGATGTCTCCAGGGGTGTCGCCGGAACGCATGAGGACAACATCAGGAAAACATCCAGGGGTAATCCCCGGCTGACTTCGAGCATGTATTCAATCCCCGGCCGCCCCAGTACATTGGCGATCTCGTGGGGATCACAAAAAACTGCTGCAGTTCCGTGGGGTAACGCCGCCTTAGCCAGTTCCGGGGGCGCCAGCATGGAACTTTCTAGGTGCAGATGGCCATCCATGAAGGCCGGGGCCAGGAATTTGCCTTGCACATCAATGATCCGATCGGCCTTATAATTGCCGAACCCGACCACCACCCCGTCGTAAACGGCCAGATCAACCTGGTCCACCCGGCCGGAAAAGACATTGACCAACCGGCCGCCACGGAATGACATATCTACCGGGCGGTCTCCCCGGGCGGCCTCTATTCGTCTATTGAGTGTTTCAGCGTCCATTTATCCACCAAAAAAACGAAAGCTGCAGTTCTTCCGCAATATCGTGTTGGCTCACGATTTTGAGGCCCCACCATGGTCTTGATTGATCTGATTTATCTGCTGACGGATCAGGTC
>JADFYC010000091.1 GCA_015233295.1 Deltaproteobacteria bacterium
CACGGCGGTCAACGTGCCCAGGGAATAATTGCTTAACCCCCAGGTATACGGGGCATCGCCGCCGGTAATCTGGAACGTCACCGAGGCGCTGCCATAGGCTATGGATGGATCCTTAGGATAAATAAGCAGCACCGCATCTTTGACCGTGATCGCGGCCGTGGCGCTGGCCGTGTACACGTCGCGAACGGTGATGGTCGTCGTAACCGTAGTTGATGCGGTGATCGAGGCCGACGCCTTCAGGGTGGCGCGCGTCGTGTCCGTTGGAAAAGGCGTAATGGTGGCCACACTGGTATCGGCACTCTCCCAGGTATAGGGCGGCGTACCTCCGGAGACATAGAATTTGTCATAAACGGCGCCTTTAGTCACCGTGAGACTGGATGGTGAAACGACCATATTAGACGAAATCGTGACGGTACACGTCGCGGACAGGCTCCCGGTGAACAGGTCCTTAACCTGAACGGTACAAGTGCCGGGTTTGAATGCTTCAAAAACTCCTGACCTGGGATCGCGGAATTGGCCGATGGTCCCGTCGCTGGAAGACCACAGATAGGGACCGGTCCCGCCGCGGGCGCTAAAGGTATGGGTAGTCCCGCTGGACATGGAGAAGGTGGTGCCTTCCAAGATGTAAACCCCGGTCACCGTAATTACTGCAAATCCGGCCGCACCGTTGGTCTCGGCGGGGGTGCAGGTCAACATCACCGTCCCGATTTTGGATGTGGGAGCGGTGTAGACACAGGATCGGGCAGTAGCCGTAATGGTGCCCATTGTCGTGTCGCTTAAGGACCAGGTGACTGTCGTCTTCCCACCGGTGGCGTTGAAGGTGTAGGATTCACCTGTGGATAGGGTGACGGCATTGGGGTTGACCACCACGTTGGGGACGATCACCGGCGGGTTCACACCGGAACCCCCGGAGCCGCCTGCGCCGCACCCGGCCAGAAAAAAAATGATGGCGGTGATAATAGTCGCCAATACCGCCACGCTGGTCATGACCGTTTCAAAGGTATTGGGGGTGACCTCTTCCAACGGATGACGTCTGATTGCGTTCATGGTCTTCCTCCATCTCCCTATAATGTTTTATAAAATTCTACGTTGACAAAGACATAGGACCCACCCACGGACGCTGTTACCTTGCCGTTACCGGTGGCCGTAGTGCTCTTAGGAGTCAAGGTGGTGCTGGCCGCGCCGTTACTACCTGTGGTCAAGGACGCCGCACCCAAGGTCCCGATGGATGCAGTTAGGGCCACCACCCCGCCGCTTTTGTAGATCTTGGTGGGATCAGATTCGGTAGGATCCCAGACCAGTACCTGAACCAAAGCCGACCCTCCGTTGGTCACATTGATCCTATCGGGGATGACGGTTAATTGGATGGTGTACCCGGTGGTCGGATCCGTACCGCCGCCACTGGAGGCGCCGCCGCCGCAGCCGACCATTCCCAGGGTGGTGGCGCAGATGGCCGACATCACCAAGACCAAGATCAGGGCCCGAGGGATAAACTGACTTCTCATATCGACACTCCTTTGACACTATGGTTATGATTAACGTTGTCCCTTTGTTAGCCGGATATCAAGCCGATTCGCCGGCCCCCCCCGGACCGGACACCCCGGCCGTCGGTGGTAAAAAAGTACTCTGATTTACTTACAAGCAATTGATGTGCCACTCCGGTATTCGGCTTGCCGCCAAGAAACCGGCCTCGCCCTTAACTCAATGATTCAGAAATGGTAATCCGCCTTTTTTCATTCAACCAGACTTCACAGTATCGGCATTGCGCCGGACCTAACCACCGTCAAAAAATCGTCGGTAGCCGGAATCGGACCAGGTCATTATGGTTTATCCCGCGACATCCGACCTGGCTGAGCACCAGGTGACAATGTCCGGTGTGCCGGAAGAAAATTTTTTTCGATCATAATTGATTTTTTTGGAGCGTCAAGGCTATTGTATGGCGGAGGAATTCAGGATGGTTTCATCCGATTAGCTTTAATGAGACCGGATCCACAGGTTGGCGCCGGGGCGAATAACGACCATAAGGAGATGATCATGATTGTCAGAAACGTCAATAGCGAAGAAGTGTTAGCCACAACCTACCTGGCCCATCGCGGCGCCGTCGCCCGGATGATCTTGGATAGAAGGACGCTTAAGGACATCGGATTCCTGGCTCTGGCCATCTTAGAGCCGGAGCGATCGATAGAAGGGCATATAGACCCCATGGAGGAGATCTACATGATCATGGAGGGGACTGGAGAAATGACGGTAGATGATGAAACCAGACAGGTCGGCCCACTTGATGCGGTTTGGATCCCGACCGGTTCGTTACACGCTTTAAGAAACACCAGTGACTCCGATTTAGTTGTTCTGGTCGTAGCCGGCCCGGTGGACTAGGGCTGGATATTTCCCCAATGCTGTTGAATTAAGATTGCGACGTCAAAATTTCTCGCTTCGCTCGAAATGACAGAGAAGTAGACCGGCTGGAATAAAGATTTAAATTTGTCATTCCAAACGAATGCGAGGAATCTTATCACATCCGAAGATGGTCAGGCCGTGCTTTAATTCAACAGGATTGGAATCTTTCCCGGGTCCGGCCCGGCCAAACGGCAGATCAGGCCTTGTCGTCGAATATTCTAAGATCATGTAGCGCCAACACCTTGCCATAAGTCTGGGCCGTCTTGCGTTTATTGCGGACACCTTTTATGGCCATTTTGAACTCATATCGCTTTTTTTGGGCCAGGGCCAGGTTGGCGCTATCATGATCATTAATTTTCTTGATCAAATCGCGGCAGTCACCAATCTTTCGGATAATCTCTTGGGACAGATCATCCGTCAACTGCTCAGGATACCCGGGAAGAGCTTCAAATACATGAATCAGCCTGGAGACCTCCTGCTGATAGATAGAACTCATCAGGTCAAACTTGTCTTGCCGTCGATCGATCAGGTTTCCCAGATTTGAAAGGTTTTCACTTTCCATCGCCCGGCCAATTTCCAGCGTGAGAGACAACACCTTCTCCACCTGGCTGGTCATCCGGATGAGCAGATTATAGAATTCCTTCTTTTGATCGATATCCATATCATGGTCCGTCCAGACCCGAACTTTCCCAGGGTCTATTTAGCTCTTTTCCGTGGCGCGGCGTCGGCTTGGAGAGGCGAGTAAATTGAGGCACAGTTCTCTGAAACTGTCGTCGATTTCGGCTGCCTGGACAATCAATGGCTCACAGATATCGTCACCGTCCAACCGGTGATAGACACCCTCAGCATCATCATAAATCTCGGCCCAACTGTACTCCGGGATGTCCGTAGCGCCAACCACGAAGCTCCGGATATTTAGGGCGTATCGGTGATCTGTCGTACGAAAAAGGGTGGTCGCCCTCACCGGAGTCCCGGGGCGGATTTTTTCCAGATCTTCAAGGCTGCGAAATGAAGAGCTATGAAGCGCAATCAGGTCTCCGGAAAATTGGAGGTCATCCATGCCGGTCCGCTCGATGACATGTTGCGGGGCAGACTCCGTTTCAATCTTTCGCCTGCGGTATTCGTCTAAGTTGATAATCATGGACATCCCTTTCTTAGAAGAAGCTGGTGGAGGAAGACCGGCTGGAACAGCGCCCTCCTTGGTGCTGACCTGGATGGCCGGGCCATTGGCTGGCACTATGAATCTTATAACATCCCGGACTATTGACGGCAACTCAGAGCTATAATTATTTCTTGACCTCTGGGCAGGCAGTTAATGCCTATCTTGTTAGTGGTGATGCTCCCTATCCGGACCGGCCAGGAATTTTTTGCCGCTATCAGGAGGATGGGGATATTAACTGAATCCAAGGACCGGCGGTGTTAAATCGGGAAAAACTTGCCCTTGAACCATCCCTGATGCCGCTGTCGAGTTGCCTTGACCTGAATTAGATACAAGATACGTGCCAATAAATTTCCTTCCCCGGCTTTTACTCCACGATGATGATGGACCACCGGCTAAGCGCATAGACCTGCGAACCGGCTCCTCACAAAATAAAAGACGCAAGAACAATATGCACCGTGTCCTTGCGTCTTCTTGACATAACATCCGGTCAGGCCCGCATCGGGCTATTTTTTCTTTAAAATTTCCACTCTGATCTTGCCTTTCAATGCCTCTGCAAAAGCTTTGGCGTCCGCCTCACTGCCAACGATGGCCCCGTAGTGCATGGGGATGGCCACCTTAGGATTAATGGCCAGGGCTGCCTTGATCCCTTCCTGAGCGTCCATGACGTAAGTGCCGGATACCGGGATAAAGGCGATATCAGTGTTAACATCTTTCATCTCCGGGATGAAATCCGTGTCACCGGCATGGTAGAGACGAACCCCGTTTACCGTCACAATAAATCCCAGCCATTTATTTGACTTGGGATGAAAATTCTTGTCGGTGTTATAAGCCGGCACCGCCTCCACCAACACGTCACTAATTGTAATTTTATCGCCGGGCTGCACGATTTTGATATTCCCCGTGAGCTTCTTGGCCGAATCTTTTTCCGTCACGATAATCGTGTTCGGACCCTGAATCTTTTTCACATCATCCGGCGAACAGTGATCAAAATGCTCATGGGAGATGAAAATAATGTCGGCCGTGGGACCAGATGTGATCTGGTACGGATCAAAGTAGATATTCTTCTTGCCGGCGATCAAAAAACAATCATGTCCCAACCAGGAAATGCTCTTCAAGACTTCTTCCAGCATAGCGCCCTCCTTTGCCATTGGCACAGTTGGTTTCTCCGCGGAGGCCATGAGGACCGGCCCCGTCCGGTTTTCACTATCCTTCGCCACACCTCCACCCGTGACTAACCCGCCGACTAGTTCCAAGGTCTTCTCGGCTGTCCGGCCGGCCACCGATGGAGACGGCATGATTGCGAGTTGCAGAGCTAAAATAATAAACAAAACAGTAAGTAATATCCGCATAATCATGCTCCTTTCCACCCGCCGGAAATTATCTTGAGCCCGGCTTCTGACTATCCGTAACCAGCCTTCTGAGGGCTCTGGGATCACTAGCCCAGTTCTTGGCCACTTTAACGTGCAGGCCCAGATAGACCCGGCTGCCTAACAAGGTTTCGATGCCCTTTCGGGCGGCCTGACCAATAGTCTTTAGCTTCTGGCCTTGTTTGCCGATAACGATGCCCTTTTGGGATTCCCGTTCCACCTGGATTACGGCTTCAATGAAAATCATGCCTTTTTGTTCATCTTCCCGGAAGGACTCGATCACCACCGCGGCGGAATAGGGAATTTCATCAAAGGTCTTGAGAAAGACCTGTTCCCGGATTAGTTCCGAGACGATAAATCGCTCCGTCTGGTCCGTGTCCATGTCTTCCGGGTAATATTGGGGACCTTCCGGCAGCAACCCGGCCACCTCCTGGAGCAAGTCATCCACCTGGAGGCCGGTCAGGGCGGAAATGGGCACGACTGCCTCCCAGGGGCGTCTGGTGGACAGGTCTTCGAGCATGGGCAGGAGTTCTTGTTTTTTGACCAGGTCGACCTTATTGAGGGCCAGGATGACCGGCGTATTGACCTTGTTCAGGTTGGCTATGACCGCGTCCAGGACATTACCCCGGCGATAAAACACATCCGTGACGACTACGGCCAGGTCCACCTCGGCCAAAGCTTCTACCGCCACGGTCACCAGGGCCTGGTTCAAGGGATTGTTGGACTGGTGCATACCGGGAGTATCCAAGAAAACAGCCTGGTATTCAGGGGTCGTCTTAACCCCTAAAATGCGATTTCGGGTGGTCTGCGGCTTAGGCGAGGTGATGGCTAGTTTCCAGCCCAAGATGGTATTCAGGAGTGTCGACTTGCCTGAATTGGGCGGGCCGATAAGAGCTACGAATCCTGATTTAAATGACATGAGGATACCCCACAGGAACTTCTTCGGTCGGCTTCAGCGTCACCTTACCGGCGTTCAGGGCAAGTTGCACCCGGCCCAATCCTCGCCGCTGATGACCGGTCAATAATGACAGGTCACGTGGATGGGCCATGACGGACACCTCGCCGGCCCGAGCAACCCGGCTTGCTGCCGCGGCGATAATCCGGTCGGTTAGTAATTGCGACTTGACCAGATCACCAAAGGCCGGATGCCAGGGCCCGGCCAGTATTGCGCCCGAACGCATCATGTCTTCGGTGATCATCAGTCCCACTCGGGCCACGGCAATGCCGGCGGATTCAAACGCGGCCACCATCTCCGCGGCCTGGTCAACGGCCTCGTCGAGAGACTGGGGCCGATACAATCCCTGCCCATAGAGGCGGGCCAAAGGCGTGTCCGTAATAACCAGGGTCGGATAGATGCGGACCAAATCCGGTCCGAGCGAGATGACCACAGCCATAGTCCGCCGGACGCTGTCCCGATCCTGCCCTGGTAAGCCCGTCATCAACTGGATGCCCAGACTGAATCCGAACTGTTTGATCAATTGCGCCGCTTCAACCGCGGTCGTCGCCGGGTGCCCCCGGCCGGATAAGCGCAGCACCTCGTCGTCCAGCGACTGCACTCCCAATTCAATCGTCTTGACTCCCCGTTCCTTTAGAAAGACCAACCGGGGCGAGTCTATGGCGTCGGGTCGTGTGGATATGCGAATGTAATCCACTACCCCTTTCTGCTGGAAAGGTTCCACCTCCCGCAACAGGTGATCTTGCCGGTCCAGCGGCAGCCCGGAAAAATTACCTCCATAGAAGGCCACGACCACTTCTACTCCAGGTTTTATCCGGTTGGATTCCAGACCCCGTTCAATAATTTCCCGAATCCAGCCCGTATCCTGTGGTTCTTCTTTCTGTCCGGTGATTCTTGATTGATCGCAAAAAATGCATTGGTGAGGACATCCGGAATGGGGGATAAAGATGGGGATAATAAATAATTTCAAACTATTATTCCCAGACTTTGAAGAGCTCCTTGGGCCGCAGCTTGTTCGGCCGTTTTCTTAGACCGCCCCTGGCCCCGAGCCAATATCTTACCTTGAATGCTCAAAGTGACAAAAAAGGTCTTGTTGTGATCCGGCCCGATCTCCCTTTCCACGTTGTAATCAGGGGTTTCCTTGTACACCTCTTGACAGTGTTCCTGCAACATCGTTTTGAAATCTTTAACCAATTCCTGAGGGCGAGCCCGATCCAACAACGGTGTAAAAAAATTCTCGATCATCTGCTCAGCCGGATCCAATCCCCCATCCTGGTAAACCGCCCCAACCACCGCCTCAAAGCAATCAGCCAGCAGGGAATCCTTTTCCCGGCCATGGGTCAATTCTTCCCCGCGGCCCAACTTAAGATATTTCCCCAGATTCAAATCCCTGGCCAGGAGGGCGAGTGAGGCTTCATTGACCAGGGAAGACTTAATTTTAGTTAATTCACCCTCTTTGGCCATTGGAAAAGCGGTCATCAATAGACTTCTAATGGCCAATTCCAATACCGCATCTCCTAGAAATTCCAGCAACTCGTTATCCTTAAGCCCCATCCCGGGGTTCTCATTGACAAACGAGCGGTGGCACAACGATTGATCTAGAAGCTGAGAGTCTCTAAAATGATACTCAAGAGTTAGTTCCAGCTCCGGAAGACTGACTTCATCCATAATTTGTCGTAGAGGTATTTATCTAAATAGTTAAGTTAGGTTTAAAGATGAGACGGCACCTGGTGTCCGGCCTTGACTCATCGCCTGTTCGTTAATCCGATTCTATTGATACTGGTTCTCTCTTGACCTGGTCCCATAAGCGATCCATCTCGGCCATTCCCGCTGTTTTCGGTTCTTTCCCTTGTCGCCTCAACTCATCTTCCACCCGGTTAAACCGGTAGACAAACTTGAGCGTGGTTCTGAGCAAGGCATTATGGGCGGTCAGACCGTGGAACCGAGCCAGGTTGACCAGGGTGAACAGCACGTCCCCTAGTTCATCCTCAATTCGCTGTTTAGACCCGTTGTTGGACATGGCTTCTTTCAGTTCCGCCATCTCTTCATCCAATTTTTCTACTACCTGGGCGGCATTGGCCCAGTCAAACCCAACGCCGGCCGCCCTTTCCGACAACCGATGGGCCCGCATTAAAGGAGGGAGGTTTTTGGGGACCCGGTCCAAAATTCGGCCGTTATTTTTACCCGATTTCTCCTGGGCTTTGATCTTGGCCCAATTCCTCTTCACCTCAGCCACGCTGTCCACCGTCACATCGCCAAAAATATGGGGATGTCTCCGGATCATCTTGGTTTTGACCCCTTGCAGGGCCTCAGCCAGGGAGAGACTCCACTGTTCCTGAAGCAAAAAAGTCAGGAAAACGACTTGAAAAAGAAGGTCGCCCAATTCTTCCTCGATGCCTTCGCGATCACCGGCTTCAACCGCCTCAGCCAGTTCAAAGGCCTCTTCCAGAAGATAATTTTTGATTGTCGAGGGGGTTTGGACCTTATCCCAAGGGCAGCCATCCTCCCCCCGGAGCCGCCCGACCAGTTGGAACAGTTCCTCCAGGCCCTGCACCGTGTCGTGTTGCGACATATCATTTACCCCCTTTCAAGGGAGTCTTTTTCCAGTTCTCAATCAAATTCTTTTCATTATCCTGATACAATCTTTTCAACTTATCCGGGACTATTGACGCGATCACACCGGATACCTTTACCAGATATGGCGCCGATTGAGAGCGGCCCAGCAAAGGAGATCGCGGCGGCAAAAAAGAAATCAGGATCAAGGTTAAAACGACCAAGACCAACACCCCTTTGAGCAACCCGAGTAATCCTCCCAGAATAGTATCCAGCCCTCTCAGAGACGACATGTTAATCAGTCGCTTGACCATCAGGCCCAAGATCGAAAATAAGACCAGGCTGCCAAAGAACAAAATCAGGAAAGCCGCCATATCCCGGTAAGATGAAGTTTCAATGACACCTTTCAAGAGGGGACTTATCTCAGGATAATGAGCACATCCGGCCCAAAACCCGAACACCAGACCCGCCAGGCCGCATCCTTCCCTGACAAAGCCCTTATACAACCCCTTTAGGGAGATGATGGCCAAGATGACCAGGAAAAAAATATCAAGCACATTCATCCACAAAATCCTCATCCCCAGGCAGGTCCGTCCGCAAAGTATACGTTACAGGTATGCGTTGTCGCGCCCGCGCTGAATTCCACCATTTCGGAAAAAAGCACAACACCTGAGGATGCCAAGGTTTTAAAAGAACGCGAAAATTTCTCTTCGCCCTCCCTGCGCCCTCTTAGTCATGTTTCTTGAAAGGCCTGTCGAAAAATGTAAGATTTCTATCTCGGGCGTCAATAAAGTCGAGTAATCCTCGAATTTGCTAAAGGGTTTGAATAATATCAGAATAGTGTTCAGAAAACAACTGAAAAATCGACCTGGCCAAAAGGAATGGTGATTAGGGGAACTGATCCGGGCCCCCGGAAGGAAAAAGGCCGGAATGAATCCCGGCCCCAATGTGGTGGTTTGCTTCAAATGGACGACGCCTGAAGGGAAGACAAACTCTGTTCTTGCCGTTTATTCTTATATGCCATGTAGATTTGTCGGCTCTGCCTGATATTAACCGGGAGCTCATCAAGCTTCTTCCCTTTCCGGTTAATCTTAAGCCGGTCCCTGAGGTATTCCGGTTCAATATCCAGCATGGCGCAGATCCAGTTGAAAGATCCGGTGTCGTCACTTTCTCCGGCCAAATACTGTTTGGCGTCCAAGTCGCCCTCCCGGTAGTCCTCAATGGCCCGCATCAGGACTGCCGCCCAAAGGTCAAATTCGGGCACGTCATGAAGTAACGATGCCTGCTTAATGTTTCTTTTACGTGCCATGGCTACCCACCTCCTCACCAAGTCGATAATAGGCTGTCGAACCATCCACCCATCTACGATTCAGATAGGTTAACTGTTCCGTTGCCTAGTACCAATTCAAGAATTGTGCCGGAGGTGAATAAACCAATTTAACTTACTTAAATTAAACGATTTTATTCTGGAGCAAGGAGGACTGAGGGGAAGCCCTCATGCCTAAATGAAATTATAAGTGTTAAATAAGACAATAATGCCCAAACCCAGGCGCCGGTCCATCAGCCACAGTTGGCGCCGTTGTCACTATAATAGCGTTTACATAAGATAAACATCTGAACCGGATATGGCAACCCAACGGCTCGGCCCAATTTGATGCTCAGCAGCAGGCCGCCGGCTAGGACCGATGGTGCCGCGGGGGTGGCCCCGAGTCCCGGTCTCGCGTGACCAATCCGACCAATTTCTTAAGACCTACCGTCTCCGCAAAAGTCAACCGTTGATACTGGCCGGGCTTAAGCGAGCCCAGCTTGATCGGTCCAACGGACGTCCGCTTGATCCGCAAGGCGGGGTGCCCCACCAATTCGCACATCAGTTTAATCTGCCGGTTGCGGCCTTCGATCAAAGTGATTTCCAGCCAGCTCCGGTCCTGGTAGACTTTCAAAAGGTCCACCAGCGCGGGAGCGGTCATCCGGCCGTCAATCTCCACCCCCTGGCGTAGCCGGTCCAGGGTTTCGTCACCGACCCGGCCTTCGACCTTGACCTTGTAGACCTTCGGCGCCTGAAATGAGGGGTGCTGAATCCGATGGGCTAGTTCACCGTCATTGGTCAGCAGGAGCAATCCTTCAGTGTCAAAGTCCAACCTCCCAATAGGATAGACTCTTCGGCCGAAATCCGCGACCAAATCAGCCACCGTCGGCCGCCCCTGGGGGTCATCTAAGGTTGTGACCACGTTAATGGGCTTATTCATTTTTAATATCACCGGCGCTCCGGGACCGGCTAACGGCACTCCATCTAATAAAATGGTATCCCTGGTTGGGTCCGCTTTGACACCCCGGGTCGTGATGATTTGATTGTTCACGGTCACCCGGCCGGCCAAGATAAATGTCTCAG
>JADFYC010000092.1 GCA_015233295.1 Deltaproteobacteria bacterium
AAGTCAACCAGCGCCTCCCTGATTTACCCGGAAATGACAACCTTAAAGAGATTGAAATTATATCCTCGCCTGAAGAGGGTCAGGGCGTCGTCTTTTGCCGGTTCACCCTCGGTGCAAAGCCAGGAAATAAAACGGACTGGGCAAGAATTGCCGATGCCTGTTCCAGTGTTAAAGCATTCGTCGTAGCCACAGGTGACCAGATCATGGTTGTGCCGGGTCAGGAGGCCGGATTACGGTACACGTTCATCGTAGGAAGCGGTCAGACGGAAAAAAAATTAACTTACCAGTTGCCGCCAGGGGTCTTTACCCAGTCCAACTTGGGGATGAATCAGGAGTTGATCAACCTGGTGGTCAAACTGGCCCAGACCCGGAAGGATGATACCGTCTGGGATCTTTTTTGCGGCGCCGGGAATTTCTCCTTACCGCTGGCCCTGACGGCCGGTCAATTGACCGGAGTAGAATTCTCCCCGACCGCCATCCAAAATGCCGATCACAACGCGGAGATCAACGGATTAGACAACTGCCGGTTTCTGGTCGGCCGGGTAGATAAATTCCTGGCCGGATCACGGCAGAGGACAGGCCGTCCGTCTATTGTCGTCTTGGATCCGCCGCGGGAAGGCGCCGCCGGACTGGGCCGTCAGATGGACAAGATCAGGCCCGACCGGATCATCTATGTTTCTTGTAATCCGGCTACCCTGGCCAGGGACGCCGCTCATCTCCACAAGGCCGACTATAGGCTGTCCCGTCTAGAAGTGTTAGATATGTTCCCCCAGACTCATCACTTGGAGACCATTGCTCTATTTGAACCGATTTAACGCCACCGGCATCTGGCGATTCGGTCCTGGGTTTAGGGTGAGCTACATTTTTATCATGATGAGCTTCCTATCCGGCTGGTCATTAGTTCTTGCAGCGAGGCCAGATCGATGCTATATCTCTTTACAGCTTTTCAATCCGAAGGGTCTTGAACCGCTGGACCTTACAGAGTGACCGAACGGGGAACATATACCTGGAACGGTCATAACTGTCATTTTTCGGGATGACTTGGTTGCAGGTTACTCGTTGCTTGTTGCCGGTTGTCTTCAACAACTCAATGACATTGTTCAACAAGCAACCAGCAACAATTATAGGAATTAATTTTCTAAACTCCATCCATACCGTTGCACCGGAGGGACGTCACGATGAATCTCCCTGAGTCCAATAGATCAACTCCGCTGTATCAGGAGCACCTGGCCCTAAAGGCCAAGATGGGGCCTTTTTCAGGGTGGGACATGCCCATCTGGTATGCGGGTATTATCTCCGAACACGAAGCTTGCCGGACCAAGGCCGTGGTTTTTGATACCGGGCATATGGGGATCATAACCGTGTCGGGCCGGGGTGCCGCTGCGGCCTTAGACCGGCTGGTGACGGCTAAAGTCGCGGCCTTGCCGGTGGGTCGGGCCAAGTATGGTTTTCTGCTGGATCCGGCAGGCGGCATCCGGGATGATCTGATCTGGTTCAAACGGGGTGAAGATGATCTGCTGGTGGTAACCAACGCCGGCACAGCGGAAGATGATCTTAACCGGCTTCGGTCAAAACTCCCGGTTGAAGTCCAGGTGAACAGTCAGGCCGGGTTATTGACTAAGTTGGATGTGCAGGGTCCGGCGGCCGGCCCGGTGCTGAGAGAAATCTTTGGCCTGGATGTTTCTACATTGAAATATTTTACGTTTGTAGAGACTTCGGTGAAAAACGTAGCGGTCATGCTCAGCGCCACGGGATACACCGGTGGGCCGGGTTTCGAGCTGATTTTCCCTCAGGAAGAGGCGACGAGCTTTTGGCGGCAACTACTGGCCCATCCTTTAGTTTCTCCGGCCGGCTTAGGCGCCCGCGACACCTTGCGGTTGGAGGCGGGACTGCCCCTTTATGGAATGGATATCGACAAATCAAGGACTCCTGTGGAAGCGGCCAGGATGAAATTTGTGGAACTGCACAAAGACTTCGTGGGAAAAGAGGCCCTGTTGACGCGGCTGGAGGCCGGGCCGTCTCAATTACTTGTTTTTTTTATTACTGATGGCCGTCGCGCCGTCAGACATGGGCACCCCATCCTGGATTTAAGCCGGAAAGAAGCCGGCGTGGTAACCAGCGCAGCCTTCATCCCTGGATTGAACAAGGTCGTCGGAATGGGTTATGTCGGTCCCGCCCTGGCTCACCCAGGGACAGACGTGATCATTAAAACGGAACGATGGGAAGTCAAGGCGACCGTGGCTGCACCAGGGGTCAACAAAAAATAGAGTAACGCTATCCGACCGGTTAAATAGGGCCAAGGGTGAATGCTTTGTTCCTCCGGCGGGGTCTCGGCCAGGGCCGAGGCGTGATCACCGCTGGTTAGATTAACTCAATAACATGGTAAGATAATGGCGGAAGATGATCTGATTGCGGCCTTAACCATGGCGGTTAAAGAAGAGGTCGTTGAAAACTACCTGTACAACCGCCGGTTGACCCTGACTCAGATAGAGGATATTGACGAAAGGGCCAGGCTAGTCAAAAAACTGGAGCAAAATCTAGTTAATGGATTTGCCCGCATCTACGGTCTTCTCTTGAAAAAGAGATATCTTCCCGTTTTACTAAATATTTTAGGTCTTGATGAAGCGCCGTTCTATGATCGGTGTTCCAAGCGCCCCGGCTTTCCCCGGATCGGTTTAATCCGGGTTTGGAGCCTGACTGCCCGGGGAAAGTATAAAAAGCTGCTGTTCAAATCATATGAATGGCTGTGCCAGGCCGGGACTCAATTTGATGCCGCTTACCAGGATTTAAAGAAAGATTGTGCTGCGGTGAATTACAATATCAGAAAGTTCCGGGCCGATTTTGATATTCTATGTATTATGAGTTTTCTCAAAGGGATGGATATAGCCGAGTTGGAAAAGAAATATTTCCTAGGAGAAAATTTTGATGCCAAAGAAATTGGCTCGTTGGAACGGTCTATGTACATCAGGGATATCAAATGGGAGGCCATTGACCTGACCCCGCCGCCTGACCTGCCGCCGCCCGATCAAGTCAAGGAATCCATAGAACACCTGGCCGATCGAATTTTTGCTGAAAACCCCGGTAAAATAAAAAAAATCTTGAAATGATATCACGCTATGCCTGATTTGTTATTGCCGCGTGTGGCCGCCGCAGATGACGACCGGATAGGGGAGGTCGGCCTAATATTGGCCGCCCATTACGACCTGGGGCAGGTGCTCAGGTCTCAAGCCCTGACCGGAGGCCGGATCAACCGGACCTGGCGTGTCGATACGGACCGGGGGGCCTATGTCGTGCAGCGGCTGCACCCCGTTTTTGGTGGGGATGGTCACGTGGTTGAGAATGCCCGCCGGGTGACGGATCATCTGGCTGCCAAAGGTATCCTGGCCCCTCAAATTGTCCCGGCCGGATCCGGGCGGACCTTCGTATCCGATCAGGAGACCAGACTGTGGCGGGTAATGACCTTCATTCAAGGCAACCCGGCCCCGGACAGGACTCCGAAAACGGTGTTCGAAGCCGGCCGGGTTCTCGGTAAATGGCACCGGGTTATGAGTGACAACCCACCCGAGTTACTTTCCGTCCCCCCGGCGGCCTATATGCACGGTCATCCTCTGGTCGTGGCTGAATTTCAGCAGGCGATAAAGAAGCACCACCATACTGATAAATATCGTCACGTCCAAGAGGTTATCGCCGTTCTTCAAGGCCATCTGGCCGCCTGGCCAGACCAGAACTACGGCCCGGTAGGTGTCGTCCACGGTGATCCCAAGTGGGAGAATATCCTGTTTGATGAATTTGGCCGGGGCCTGTGCTTAATTGATCTGGACACCATTCATTTGGGCTTTCCAGTATTGGAGGTGGCCGACGGGTTGCGTTCCTGGTCCGCTTTGGCTGGTCAAAAGCCTTTGGACACAGATTTGCTGGAGGCTGGATTGGCAGGATACATCAAGGAATTTTCAGAGCTGGCTTCATCCATAGGACGATTTTTAGTGGCCGGGCTGAAACGGGTCGTGCTGGAACTGATTTTGCGTTACCTGACCGATTATTTTGAGGAGTCATATTTTTTTTGGGATAGAAGTATGTTTCCTTCCCTGGCCGAGCAGAACCTGGCTCATGCTCTGGCCCGAAAAACTATTTTGGATCAGGTGATGATCCAGGAAGACGGCCTGCTCCAGATGGTGACAAAACTGGCCGGCCATTAGACGTAATTGCCTTCCGGGCTTTACTTCAGTATCCTTCGTGATCCGATGTACCTTTTGTCCCAATATTTTTCCTCAAGATATTCCTCCCGGACATGTTCACCCACCCGGGGTGAATGAATAAATTTGCCATTACCCGTGTACAGTCCCACATGCAGATTCCCTTGGCTAAAAAAAGAAAAGAAGTTCCCTTTGTCGATCTTGAAGAAAACCAGGTCGGCCGGTTTGAGATCATCTTTCTTGACCTTCTCACCAGCCTTGAGTTGGTCTTCGGTAGTTCTGGGTAAAGGGACGTGGTGTTGCACATAGACCCATTGGACAAAGCCGGAACAGTCAAATCCTTTTTGAGGATTGGCACCGCCCACACGGTAAAGATTTCCCAACTGACTCCGGGCGGTTTTGACCACCCGAACCGCCATCCGGCCCTTTTTAGCGTCTTCTTCACGCTCAGTATACAAAGTCTTGTGCCCGGCACAGCCAACCAGGAAGGTCAGGGCCAGGGCCGCGACAAGAGTCAATGCCGTTGTGGACTGTTTTATCATGGCGTTTGGGATTGGGTCGGACGAAGACTCGCTGGCCCTTTAGAAAACCAAAAACCCTTGGAAGCCTGAGCCTCAAGGGTTAAATTTGTGTCCGCTTTTATGTCCACAGGGATTCTGGTTGTTTTAAAAAGTTATCTTGTTGATTTATTTGGCGTCCCCAACCGGATTTGAACCGGTGTTGCCGACGTGAAAGGCCGGTGTCCTGGACCAGGCTAGACGATGGGGACGTACCTATATAATAACACAGGTTATTGAGATCAACACCTGTTTTCTAATATGGTGGGCCGTACTGGATTCGAACCAGTGACTCTCTGCTTAAAAGGCAGATACTCTACCGTCTGAGTTAACGGCCCGAACTGGCAATAGCATAATTCGGGCTAGCGACTAAAAACACCATTAACCGTGACCACCAGTTTTAATGGGGCGGTTGGTAGAGGCGAGTAATTATCGCCGGCTGCACCCTGGCGTCAATATTTTTTTGTTTTGCTCCGGATGACGATTGTTTTTATTTTTGTCCTTAATGAGATCGTCGCCGGCTGGGGTCGGCCACGCTGTTACAGTCCCGCCGAACACTTGGATGCTATTACCATCATCTTAATCGGCTGTCAAGAATATTAAGAAAAAACTTGAAAACGACGCGCTTTTCCTGTAAATCTTAAAACGTTAACTCATGGCTAGACCATTTGTCTTAACTTCAACCAAAGGGGCCGGCGCATGGAACAGGGCAATCGGTTCAACTTCGTCTGGATTTGGGGTCCATCCTTTCCGGCCTAATTGACCATCCTTAAGCGCATCCAGACTAATCTACCAACTTATGGAGATGGCATGTATAACGCTGATCACTTTCAAGTGGACCTGTCCAGTCTAACCACCTATCGAGAGTCGTGTTTACAGTTGGCCGCCCGGCAACTTTCTTCTTTCCGTTCGTTGGAGGAAATTGCGGCAGCCATTGATGACATCAACGTTTACCCTCGACTAGATCAATTATCGCCTCCCCAAGGGATGGCCACTCTTGATACCCGGCATATGAACAAAGAAGACCTGGACCTGGCCAGGCAAGCCATCCTGGACGGCCGAGTCCTTTTCGAACATGCTGCAGCCGGCGAAGCGACCAGACTGAAGTTAGAGATAAAATTCTTAATAAATTTAAAGGAGTCAATGACTCTGGATAAATTAATCGAATTTCTGGCCTTCGACGCCACGGTGAAAGAAATCGAAAGAGAAATTAAGATAGCGCCATCGGAACTGCTTCACCTGTCGCTAGGAGCCAGACATATGCTCCAGATATCATTTGAGATATTCAAACTGGCCCGAGAAGCCGGCCGAGACCCGGTGGAGGTCCTGGCCAACCAGGTGATGCTTATCATCGTCAATCAGGCATCGGCCGAAAGAATTTTAAATGAATTTGTCGCGGCCGACTTTTTTGGCTTCAGACCGCAGAATACCCTCTTTATGATCCAAGAGGCATTTCATGGTATTACCTATGATGGCCGGCAATTCGCTTTTGATCCGGATTCGCCGGCCCTGCTTCATAACCACGGTCAAATGGTGATGCAAGAGACCATCGATGACCAAATTTTTTACTTAAACCCCCATCAGGAGTGGCGCCCGGTTCACTTGAAGGCCGATCAATTCTTTGATATTTTAGATCGAATGGATGACAAAATTTCTTTTAACATAGAGGACCTGAATTATTTGACCAGGGCCCTTGACCTGCCCGCCCTGGCCCTGGCCTTGAAGGCGAGAGACGACGGGTATCGAATGGTGATGGAGGTCACGGCCAACAGCCCGGAGAAACCTCAAAAGGGAGGTATGGCGGCTTATGACCGGAGTCTACATCGGAATGTCATGATTGAGAGTTTTCAGTTGAAGGGTGTGTCTGATTCAGATATCGAATACTTAAATAGGAACATCAATCACTATCCCAACCCGGGAGAGGTGTTTCGGAAGGTTCGCGCCCAGGGGCTGAATATGCCCTTTGTGGTCAAGCACGGTTTCCTCTATTTTCAACCGGTCCAGGGCGACATTAACTTTTTGGTAAACACCTTGCTGATCACCCGAAAAGAAGTAACCCCCATCTCTGCCTGGAAGACGCCCCAAGACACCGTCAAGGCCATTAATGCCATGTTCACTCAAGACCGTCAAATCGGGTTTCGGGCCTATGCCCGCGCCATCCTTCCCGTTTGGCGAGATTAACTAAAAAACCATTGCGGACTGAAATTGTCTGGGGAAAATGCTCAAATGATGAAATTCATTTTTTGGTATTTGGTTGTCCAGCTCATTTCATGGTTAACCCGACCGTTATCCCGGCATGTATTCGTTAATCTGTCTGACCGCGGTTACGCTTTCAACAAAAGTTTGAGTATCTTGCTGACCGGGTTGATTCTCTGGTTCGGGACCTGTTACGGTCTATTAAAGAATACTGGATGGGGAGCATGGCTGGCCGTGCTGATTTTGGGCGTCATCTGCGTCATGGTCGGGGGACCGGTCTGGCCGTGGGGCATCTTTAAGCGCCGCCCCGGGGATCTGGAGATGAGACCGAGTCCGGCCTTAGTTTTGACCTATGAGGCCGTGTTTTTAGTCGCCTTCGCTCTATGGGCCCTGGTCCGGGCCTACGATCCCGGCGTTGGTCATACTGAACAGCCCATGGATTTAATGTTTATGAACGGGATCTGGAACAGCCCGGATTACCCGCCCCATGATCCCTGGCTTAATGGTTATGCCATCAGTTATTACTACTTAGGATATTGGCTCATAACGACTTTGGGCCGGTTGGCCGGCCTGGTCCCGGAGATGGCTTACAACGTTGGTCAGGCCTGTTGGTTTGGCCTGCTGTGCCTGGGCACGTTCGGGATAGGATATAATCTGATCGCCACGGAAGGGACGGAACGACCCGGTTCACCGAGAAAATTATCATCTGCTCGGGTTATCCCGATCGCCGTCGGGGCCGGCTTGTTAACCACGACTTGTGTGGTTTTGATGGGTAACTTGTCCGGGGTTTGGGATTGGCTGCAACAGAAAAATACAGTGGGTTATTGGTGGTGGCCGAGTAGCCGGGTGATCAGTGATACTGATGCTCTCGGCCGGCATCTGGAAGTCATCGATGAATTCCCTATTTTTAGTTACATCTTGGGCGATACTCACCCCCATCTATTGGCCATGCCCTTTGTGCTGCTGATTACGGCACTCGCATTGAACATTTTCCTCTACACAGGCACCCCGGAAGCAGCGACTTCGACTTCTGCTGAAGAAAAAAATCGATTTTGGTCTTACCTGACCACCAATTGGCGTCGCCTCAAACCGGCCCTTCCAGCGAACCTGGCCGGTTGGTGGCTAATCGTGATTTGCGTTGGGGCGTTGATCCCATTGAATACCTGGGATTTTCCAGCTTATTGGCTTCTCTTGACCGTGAGTTTCGGCCTAGTCTTAAAGCAGATTCTTCCTTCCGGCCAGGGAACAACCGGAGGTGAGGTATTAGCCTCCACCGCGTTTTTTGCCGTCCTGGTCATTCTGACTGCTTTAGTCCTCTATTTGCCCTATCTGATTACCTCCCAGAGTCAGTTCCAGGGCCTATTGCCCAACTTATTTAACCCCACCAGCATCAAACAACTCCTGCTGTATCTGGGGCCGCTTTTTGTAGGACCGACCGTACTGATTTGCCGCGCTTGGGTTGAAACCAAACCGGCTTGGAAGCGCCTGGGGCTAACCACCATGGTGATCTTGGGTGTTCCGGCGTTGTTCATTCTCAGCCATGCGGTCTGGTTTCTTAATACAGCCTCGGGACGGTCCCGGCTGGCGGCCATTTGGCCATCTCAAGATTTCACCGGGGTGCCGGCAATGATATTCGAGAGATGGGGTCATCAGCCATACACTCTGTTGGTTACGGGCGTATTGCTGGCTGCGGTGATCACCCTGCTCTGGCCGCGACAATGGGACGTCGATCAAGAGACGGGCCGGTCTGGAAACTCGGAACGAGGGGTGGACGAAAATTCAGGGATACGCCTGGAGCCGGCCCGGGCCTTTGCCTTGATGCTGGCCGGATTGGGCTTGCTGATGATTTATCTCCCGGAATTTGTGTACATTCATGACCAGTTTTCTAATCGGATGAACACCATTTTCAAATTCTACTATCAAGCCTGGTTGCTTCTGGGAGTAGCCACAGCCTTTGTCATGGTCACGGAGTGGCGCCGCGGTCGGGGGATATTCCTTAATTGGGTCAATTTTGTCCTGATTGGTCTATGTCTGATCTATTCCGTGGCGGCAACTCACAACGTGACGGCCGGATTCTCTTCGCCGGTATTGACTCTCAACGCCATTAAACATCAGGAAAGGTGGAACCCGGATGAAATGGCCGCGGTCAAGTGGGTCCTCCAGAACACCTCACCCCGGGCGGTTATCGCTCAAACTCAGGGGGCCAGTTACACCTTTGATTCCGACCTGATTAGTTTCTATACCGGCCGCCCGACGTTATTGGGATGGGACGGGCATGAAGTCCAATGGCGGGGCAAAGATTACGGGTGGATGGCCGGAGGACGCCCCGAGGCTCTGACTGCCCTTTATAACCCGGCTTCTGTCGCGGCGGTTATCGATCTCCTGAAGAAATGGGGCATAGATTATGTTTACATCGGGCCGGGAGAACGGCGGCGGTACCAGATTACTCCTGTCCAGGAGTCTATGTTTGAAAACTCCATGGATCCCGTGTTCAAATCCGGGGCGGTCCGTATTTTTATGCGTCGCGTTTCCAACTAATTGACTGATTCTAAATTAATATTTCAATGAATCAAGCCACCGATATCAAGTATAACCCGGCTTTCCAACGGAATACAACCGGGTCGGTATTCGGGCCATCAAGGTGTTGTTCGATCCTTTTTTTTAGTTCCTCCTTTGAGTTGACCCGTATTTCTCTGAGGAGTGTTTTGGCAAGTTTCCCGAAAAAGGATTCGATCAGATTCAACCATGAACCATGTTTGGGAGTGAAAATAAAGTCAAACCTATTAGGTACAGACAATAAATAGGCTCGGGTCTCTTTTGATATATGACTAAAATGGTTGTCTAAGACTAATTTTATTTTTCTTTATTGTGGGTAAAAAACATCTAATAATTTTAAGAAATCTATAAATTCTCGGCTACGGTGACGTTCAATTATGAACTTATGGATATGCCCTTCAAGATATCTATTCCGGCCATTAGGGTCAGGGTTCCTTTGATGACTGCCTGGATAAAGGATGTCACTTATGGCTATCATATATAAAATAGATATCAAAAATTTGAAGGTGATGAATTAATTCAGTTGACATAAAAGTTTAACTCAAGTATATTACATGGGAATTGGTGGGAAAGAACCAGAGAAGAAAAGAGAAGAAATAGAAAAGCGACGGCATAAATCAACATCCCAAGGAGGTAAATGAATGCGACGTCAAAAAGTCATCATTACCCTATTCACCCTGGCTTTCCTATTCTGCTGCCTCTCCGGCATGAGTGAGAGTCAAACTTCCCCCGCCCCCGTTCCCAGGACCGGCCAAACCACCACCTATGCCAGCGGTGATGACGGGGATCTCGAAAAGGGTGTGTCCTGGCCCAGCCCCCGGTTCACCGACAACAGCGACGGCACCGTCATCGACAACCTCACCGGCCTGATCTGGCTGAAAAACGCCAATTGCTTTAACACCCAAACCTGGACAGCGGCCCTGACCGATGCTAATGGCTTAACCAGCGGGCACTGCGGCCTGGCCGATGGTTCCCATGCCGGCGATTGGCGCTTGCCCAACGCCAACGAGTTGAAGAGCCTGACAGATGATGGTCATCATAACATGACGCTGCCCACGGGTAATCCCTTTATCGGCGTCCAGTCGGGCTACTACTGGTCGGGTACTACGGACGCCAACGCTCCGACCGCCGCGTGGGTCGTCTCCATGTCCGACGGCACCATCGCCGCCGGCGTTAAGACGGGTACCTACTACGTCTGGCCCGTTCGGAGTGGACAATCAGTGTCATTAGATCCTTTGACCAGTTCCGCCTGGGGAGCAGTCGAGGAAAATTT
>JADFYC010000093.1 GCA_015233295.1 Deltaproteobacteria bacterium
GTACGGCAAGCAATTTGCCCCTGACCAGATTAAACATATCAAGGAAGCCGGAGAAAGAAAGCTCGGCCGGATTGATATCGATAAGTTTTCCATCACCAAGGTAAAGGCCTAAATGCGCTTCCAACGGCTGATTCAAACAGTCACATTTGGTCTATTTATCATATTACTTTGGTCTGCCACCCTCCCCCTGGTCAGTTGGGTCCCGGTCAATCTGTTTCTGAAACTTGACCCGCTGGCGGGACTGAGCACTTTCGTGGCGGCCCGGGAATGGGCGGCCTGGATGGGCTGGGGGGTGTTGATCCTGGCCTTGACTCCAGTTCTGGGCCGTTTTTTCTGTGGTTACGTTTGCCCTATGGGCGTCACGGTGGACCTGGCCGACCGGTTGATTAAGGGGAGAAGCCGGAAAAAGGCAAAAGATGCCGGGACAAGCCGCAATTTCGATGACTGGCATCGGCTAAAATACATGATCCTGATAGGCATCCTGACGGCCGGCCTGGCCGGTGTGTCTTGGGTGTCCTGGTTTTCCCCTTTGTCGCTGATAACCAGATTCTACGGACTGATCATTCACCCGTTGATTCTGACTTTGGAGCGACTGGGATTAACCGTTCTGCAGCCTGTTTTTCCAGTCCTGGGTCTGGACAAATGGGTTTATATCGAAATCAAGAGCCGGGTATTCAGCGCCAACATCTTCATCGCGGCATTAGTCTTAGGGATTCTCTGGTTGGGAGTATTTCGGCCGCGCTTTTGGTGCCGATACCTGTGCCCGGCCGGCGCTCTGATGGCTCTCGGCAGCCGGAAGCCGTGGATTCGACGCCGCGTATCTTCAGATTGTACCGATTGCGGGATGTGCCGCCGGTCTTGCCCCATGGGCGCCATTAATGAGGATAACAAGTCAGCCGCCCACACCGAATGCCTGGCCTGCCGGCGATGCGCCGAAGTCTGCCCGGTCAAGGCGGTCTCTTTCGGTCCGGCGGGGACAAGCCGCCCGATCACCAGCCCATCTTTGGACCTGACCCGGCGGCGCTGGCTGGGATCATGTGCGGTTGGCGCCACCAGTGCCTTTTTGGTGATGACCAACATCCACCACCCCCAACCAGCCGGAGCGTTGCAGGGATTCCGAGATCCGAATCTGGTCCGCCCTCCGGGAGCCGTCCCGGAACCGGATTTCTTGGCCAAGTGCATCCGGTGTGGCGAATGTATGAAAGCCTGTCCCACCAATACCCTGCAGCCAGTGTGGTGGGAGGCGGGAATATATGGGATGTTCAGTCCCCGGACCTTGGCCCGCTGGGACGGATGTGAACAAAATTGCAATCTTTGCGGCCAGGTTTGCCCCACCGCGGCTATCCGGCCGTTGCCGGTGGAAGAAAAGAAATATGCCAAGATCGGCACGGCCAACATTAATCGGGCTAAGTGCGTTGCCTGGGAACAGGACCGCAAATGCCTAATTTGCGATGAAATCTGCCCTTACAACGCCATAGTCTTTCAACCCCATCCCGGTCAACACATCCCCGTGCCCTTTGTCGAAGAACAAAAATGCAACGGTTGCGGTTTCTGCGAAAGCCGTTGCCCGGTGGAAGGCAAAGCCGCTATTACTGTTGAATTTTTCGGTGAAGTCCGCCTCAGTACGGGTTCCTACCTGGCCGTGGCCAAAGAACTGGGCTTAATCTTCCAGGCCAAGGAGGGAACCAAACATGACGAATGGGTTGATGACCCTGACCAGACAAAAACTCTTTCACCGGGAAAAACCGTCCCTCCCCTTCCGTCAACTCCGGAATCCTCCTCCGACCCTTATCTTGACTCCTCCCCTCAACCGGGCCGGCTTCCCCCCGGCATTATTGCCCGGTAAGACCCGATGCCGGAAGGTTGGTCGATGTCCATCTTTCTTTCGCATCGGAGATCAGCCGGGGAGATCAGACGCGGGAGGGGTGGGCGCCCCTCCAATGTTGTTGAATTAAGGCACGGTTTGACCATCTTTGGATGTGATAAGATTCCTCACATTCGTTCGGAATGACAAATTTACATCGTCATTCCAGAAGGGCAAATTCCATGTCATTTCGAGCGAAGCGAGAAATCTTGGTCGCACCCTTAATTCAACGGTATTGGGGCGCCCCTCTTCGCATCGACGTTCCCTCAAGTCTAATAGGCTTCCTCGGCCACATTCTCCCGAGTGACTTTGTGGCTAAAGAAGCGGTAGACCATAAATTGATAGATAATGACGATGGGTACGAATACCAGCGCCACCCCCAGCATTATCTTCAAAGTTAACTGAGACGAGGATGAATTGTAAATAGTCATCGACCAGTCCGGATTGAGACTGGATGGCAACAGGTTAGGATAAAGGCCCACTACCCCGAACAGAGTACAAAGCACAATGACCCCGGCCGAACTGACCCAGGCGGCCAGCCAGGTTCTTCGGAGCAAGCTGATCCTGATCCACAGCAAACAGCACACCGCCCCGAACGGAATCAAGAGCAACACCGGATGATTGATGTAATTAGTCCATAGATTGGTGAACGCTCGGGACAGGGCCAAAAAAAGGACAGCCACGACCAGCAATACGGACCAGAGCTGGCCGGCCAGCCGCACGGCTCGGGCTTGCAAGTCACTTGTCGTGCGGACAGCCAACCATAAAGCGCCATGCAACAGAAATAGTAAGACAAAGAGAACCCCGCCGGCCAGACCGTAAGGGTTGAGCAGGGTTAGCAGGGAGCCCTGGTTGACCCCTTGCTCATTTATGGGTATCCCTTGAAAGATGTTGGCGAAGGCCACGCCTAACAGGAGAGCCGGCAAGAAACTCCCGATGAGAGCTCCGATATCCCACAGTTTTCGCCAACCGGGCGAATCGACCTGGCCTCGCAATTCCAGCGCCACGGCTCGGATAATCAAGGCGAACAGCAACAGAAGCAAGGCTGAATAGAGAGAGGAAAACATCACGGCATAGGTTTTGGGAAAAGCCGCAAAAGTAACCCCACCGGCGGTGATCAGCCAGACCTCATTCCCGTCCCAAACCGGCCCCATGATGCTGTAGATAATCCGTCTTTCCGTCTCATCCTTCGGAAGAAAACGCTGCAACACACCCAGGCCCAGATCAAATCCGTCTAACATGAAGTAGACGGCCCACAGTACTCCCCATAGGACAAACCAAGTAGTCTCCAGCATGGGCTTTCCTCCTTCTTATAAAGTGATGGCCAGGGCCGTTTCCGGACCCTTGCGGGCCGCTTTAAGCAAAAGCCAAAAAGCAACAATACTCAATAGGGTATAGATGGCAATAAAGCCCACCAGCGATACCGCCACCTGACTCACCGCCAAAGGTGAAGCCGCCTCGGCCGTCTTCATGACGCCATAAACAATCCATGGTTGCCGTCCCACTTCAGCCACAACCCAGCCGGCCTGCAAGGCGATGTACGGCAGGGGGATGGCGTAAAGCATTACTTTAAGGAACCAGCCATACTCCATCAATCGATGGCGGATGAACCAGCCCAAGATGGTCAAACCCATGAACAACATCCCCAGGCCGACCATTAGCCTGAACGAAATAAAGGTTAAGGCAACCGGTGGCCGCTCTTCTTTTGGCCAATGATTTAACCCCTTAACCTCAGCCGAAGGCGAATGATAGGCCAACATGCTTAAAGCCCCCGGTATGGGCAGGATTTGTAACGCATTGCGGTTATTCTTTTCATCAGGAATGGCCAGTAAGTAGATGGGGGCGCCTTTTTCCGTTTCCCAATGCGACTCCATGGCCGCCAGCTTGGTCGGCTGGGTCTTGGCGACTTCACCGCCATTGTAATGACCATGCACTGCAGCAACAATCGCGAAAATCAGGCCGAAGGTCAAAGCCAGCCGAAAGGATTTAGTAAAAAGGGCTATCTCATACCGCCGAAGGAGATGATAAGCGCTGACCCCCATGACAAAGAAGGCGGCCAGGACATAGGCCCCGGAGAGAGTGTGCAGAAGGGTGTGCCAGGCAAAAGGTTGGGTGACCACGGCCAGGAAATCATTCAGTTCTGCTCGTCCGTTTCTGATGACGTAGCCCACTGGATGTTGCATCCAGGCATTTGCGATAATGATCCATACGGCAGAAAAACTCGAGGCCGCCGCCACCAGCCACATCACCGTGGCATGAGCTTTGGGGCTTATCCGCTTCCACCCGAATATCCAGACACCCATAAAGGTAGATTCCAGGAAAAAAGCCACCGACGCTTCAATCGCCAAAAGTGAACCAAAAATATCACCCACATAGGCGGAATAACGAGACCAGTTGGTCCCAAACTGAAACTCCAGCGTCAGGCCGGTGACCACCCCGACCACGAAATTGATCACAAAGAGCTTGCCCCAGAACCGGGCCATCCGGCGGTAATCCTCATCGCCGGTTTTGGCATACCGGGTTTCCATGATGGCCAATAGAATGGACAGGCCCAAGGTCAGCGGCACGAACAGAAAGTGAAAACAAGCCGCAATGCCGAATTGCAGCCGAGACAAGAAGACAACGTCCATAATTCATCCTCCTCCTAAAGGTTAGATCAAAACCGCTCAGGCCATTTCACTACAGAGGAACTTATCGTTAATACAAATAGTTGCATAAAATACTATTATCGTCTTCTTCGAAACCCTGTCGCACCGAAATAACCAGGTTCAACTTTGTCGTTGTTGGCCGGGTAGGTTGAAATATGTTGCGGCGATGGCTAGGCTCAGGCCCGAATGACTCTCTCCACAGAACCTAAAGCTCCGCAAAAGTGACACCGGCCAAGGTGTCTCGCAGTTGGCCGCGCGCCTTAGCCCAGACTTGATGGACGGCGCAGGTGCCTTTCCGGGAACAACGCTCATGTTCCAACAGGCAGTCGTTGAGGACCAATTCCCCTTCCACGGCTTCAATGACATCTAAGAGAGTGATTTCTTTTGGGGAACGAATTAACCGATAGCCGCCCTTGGGTCCCTGAGTGATCTGAATCAACCCGGCCTTAGCTAATTGTTGGGCGATTTTACTTAAAAATTGCATTGGAATATCCATGTGGCCGGCCACATCTTGTCGCCTGATGGTGTCAGTCACATTCTGCCTGGATAGATACAAGATGCATCTGATGGCATATTCGCCCGCTCTGGTAAGTTTCATAATCGCGCCCAACCGCTAAGTTTTTCTAAACGACACAGGGTGGCCACTATCTGGAAAATTCAACAACAGTTGTTTATGATAATAATGACAGCCAACGTGACTGTCTTTGTACCTGACCGGTGAAATAATGTCGTCGGGTTGGACTAGCGTCGAATCAGAGGCAATATCATCGACGCTTCGGATGGTCGTCCAGATATAAAGTATCATCGGGATAGGTTTCATCCGGTTCAGGCAGCGCTTGGGTCATGCCGGGGCGCCTATCCGTTTTCCCGTCGACCAGTGTGACCAATGAATCCACTATGTTTTTCATTTCTTTCGCCTGGCTGTTCAATTGGACTGAGGCAGAGGCCGACTCTTCGGCACTGGTAACATTGTTCTGAAGCACCCCGTCCATCTCACCTATGGCCCTGTTGGTCTGCTCAATGCCTTGAGCCTGTTCTTTGGATGCTGCGGCTATCTCAGACAGCAAATAGCCCACCCTGGATACCTGACGGGATGCCTCACTAAAATCATCGCTCGTTTTTTCCATCAGGCCTGTTCCGGTGGCAACTTTGGTCAACGTTCCTTCAACTAGTACAGTTGTATTTTTAGCAGCTTCTGAGGTTCTCAGGGCCAAATTGCGCACTTCTTCGGCGACGACGGCGAATCCGGCTCCCGCTTCACCAGCCCTGGCGGCTTCAACCGCGGCATTCAACGCGAGGAGGTTGGTTTGAAAGGCGACCTCGTCAATTGTTTTGATGACTTTTGAAGCTTCTAAACTAGCCAGGGAGATTTCTTCCATTGCCCTGGTCAATTCTTTCATGGAGTTGTTTGCTTTTTCAACTGTTTGACTCGCCTGGAGCATGATCCGATTGGCTTCATCGGCATTTTCAAAATTTCTCTTGGTCATTGATGACAATTGCTCCAGGGCTGATGAGATTTCCTCAATGGACGCCGCTTGTTCCGCAGTCCCTTCAGCCAATGATCGGCTGGCCGTTGATACCGATGCCGAGGCGGATGTAACCTGCTCTGCTCCACCGGTAAGAGCCCGAATGACCCCCTTAATTGACTTGGAGATTGATGAACTTACCAGAAATCCTATGAGAAAACCGAGGACAATTACGACTGAGACTATCACAATGATCGACAAAATCGTGCTTCGTTGTTGTTTGTTGGAGTATTTGATGATTTGATCTGAAAGTTCCTGGACTTCTTCCACCGGACAGGTGGCGCCCAAGCTGTAGCTCTTGCCGCCGACTTTCAAGGGCGTAAAGGAAACAAATTTTTCGGACCCTTCAAACGTATACCGCTCCACTCCGGATGCCCCCTGCAGCATTTTATGGCGCACTATTTCCGACAGTTTCCCGAACTTGGCGTCAGACAGATTGACCGGATTGGTTAAATCATACTTGGGATGAGTAACCGGCACGCCGGAGTCGTTTATAATGTAAACGTAACCCGTTTTGCCGTAACGATGGTTCTCGAGGATTTTCCAGATAAACTGCCACTCCATATTTAGCACGACAACTCCCTTGAGCACATCCTCTATGTACACGGGCGCGGCCACTCTCATTTCCGGTTTTCCGGTATTGTCAGACACAATGGCTCCAGAATTTCGAAAAGAACCTTTGGGCAAATTAAGGCATTCCTGGAACCATGGTAATTGAGCCTTTGAGACCAGTTCATTACTGAACTTGCCTTGTTTTAGATTTACAATCTCCCGACCATTTTCTGCTATCACCCTGATCTGACCGAATATAGGCAGCTTATTGTCATTTATTTCAATAGTGTTGGAACGATACAGTTCCAACATTTCGTCCTTAAGAGCCTTAAAAAGGGGATCCAACATCTGCGCTGTGAATTCATCCCAATAGCCGTCGCCGCAGATAAGCCAGTCCCAATCTGAAAAATAATAATAAGCCATAAATTTTCTTCGATTACCCGCGTGATAAGAGATTGTTTTGACCTCTCCGGATTTTTCTTTTTTTAATATTTCTTTGAATTCATTTATGTTTAAGTCTGTGATCAGATTCTTCCCGACCAGATCGGCTTGAGGGTGTATGGCGATAACGCCTTTGGAATCAACCACAAAGGCATGGCCGGATTGCCCGATCTTGGTGCCGGACAAAACCTGATTTAGCCTAACGCCGTCTTGTTCTTTGATCCCGCTATAGAGCATCCCCACCAGGTCGCCGTTGGCGTCATAGAACGGTTTGTAGATGGTAATGTACCAGGCGTTGACCACGAATGCTCTTCCACGATAAGTCTCGCCTTTGATCACCTTAGCGATGACTGGATTAGGTTGACCATCGGGGTTTGTAGCCGGAATGAAGGTACCGGCGCCGCGGGTCCCATCGGCTCTTCGGACATTGGTGGCGACTCTAAGCATGTCGCCGTTCTTGTTCATTCGCTGAAAGATGGTGCAGGTTCCGCCAACCAGTTTTTTTGTCTGATCAACGACCTGGACGAACTCATCCTGCGACCGGTCCGGACCGAATGATACTTCACCAATTTTAAGGGCTGGTAGGCTGACCTCAACGATTTCTTTCGTAAACTGGTTGGCGGCTTTCCATTTAGTCGGCGTTCCGGATAGAACCGGTTTACCGTAGCTCGACAGAAAGTATTCAGCCACCGCCAGATCACAGTCCAGCTTCTTTTTTAGGAATTCATTTTGGACGTGACACATATCCACAATCCCTTGTATGATTCTAATGAGTTCCTTTTCTATCAGTGCGTTGGCCTCCTGGTCCCGGCCGTCTTTGACGCGAAAGTAACGGCTCAAAGTAGATGATCCGCTCAAGTTAATTGTGCTGATCTCAGTATTGTTAATGAAAAGGCTGACAGTCTCCTTATCGGTCTTTGCCAAATAGGCCAGATCATTAGCGGCCTTTTGTTGGAGGCTGGTCGCAGATAGTGACGACACATCGGTAATTAAAGACCGCAGTTGGGCCAGACTAAACAGGGCTATCGAAAGAGCTGAAATCAAGACCAGCGTAGTGAAGGCAAATTTTAGTTTGGTAGTCAGTTTCATTAGTTGTCCTTTGCCTTTATGTGAACAGAGGCATGCCCTATTATTTTAGCCAGATATTTATAGTTAAAAACTATCATCAGATGAGGTCTAATCAACGGCTAGGCAGCAGACAGACCGAAGTTTACTTCTGGCTGAAAGTCAACAGATGTTTACATAAAAATTATATTTTAACGCCCTGTATAAATTATATACTTTATGATAAGCATGGGGAAAACATTATCCCTATCGACTACATAACATATAGAAGACCTTTTTAATCCTATATATCTCAAAACGTGTCGGTCGTCAAGTATTTTTTTGTAGACGATCCGCAGTCGGCTTTCAGCCCTCAGCAGCGAACTTGAAGAGCAGGCCATCCCGCACTTATCACAATAATTATTAAATAAAACGATAATTATCAACCTGCCCGCAGATGCCAACTACCGGGTCACACCGGCCGGGATATTAATTGCAATTACCATGTTGTTTAAATATGTTGCAGTCAATATGCCACATGGCACAACTCTTGCTTTGACGACTACAAAACGACAAATCGATCATAGCGACATAGCGTCCGGCGATTCTCTATGATGATAACCGAAGGGCATACGGGAGAGACGACGGTCACGGGGTGATCAATTTCATCCGGAGGGGAGACAGCATGATGAGGATAATGGTCATCGACGATGAACTAATGATCCGCGAAGTTCTTTTTGACTATTTTACCGAGTTAGGGCACCACGTGGTGACTGCGGACGACGGATGCCGGGCCCTCTCCCTGTATGGTCGGTTACAAGCGGAAGGTGAGAAGATTGATCTGGTTATGACGGACAAAAACATGCCGGAACTCGATGGGATAAGTTTTATGCAGCAGATTCGGGACAAGCATCATTACCACGGACCGGCCATCTTGATGACTGCGGATAGGAATGAAGAGGATAAAAGGAATTTCTTATGTTTGGGAGGTAAAATGGTGTATCTGGAGAAGCCTTTTTCGCTTTCCCGGTTAAGGGGAGTGCTGGATGAGGTTTCCTCGGCCAACGACCAGCTTGATTGGCTCAGCCGTGTGGCGACCGGGTCGGGAGGTTCAAATCCGGTCTAATTTGTTTGACCCGACATATCAATCTTTTTAATCCACAGATTGCTCAGATTTGCGCAGATTAAAAAAAGACAAATGATCGCAGGTGCCTGTGGGTCTCATCCATCTGCGTCCATCTGCGAAATCTGCGGATACATTTTTGTCGCTCAAATTAAAAACTCGTCGAACTCAGGTTATCGTAGGACAGACTGAGTAATTTTTGATGAATATTGTCAAAGCCGCCATTTGACATCACCAACAGGACGTCGTTGGGTTCGGAGTGAGCCTTCAGGAAGTCGACGATCTGCTCCGTATCCTGAAAACAATGGGCGGATAGATTCCGCCGCCTCAAATCATCCACCAGTCTGGCTGATGAGAATCTCTCGGCCACAGGGACCTTCTCCAAATCCGACGGCACCCGGACCAGAATCAAGTCGGCCAGATCAAAAGCCCCGGCATAATCATCTTGGAAGACATTTCGCCGGCTGGTATTGGTCCGAGGTTCGAAGATGGCCACCAGTCTTTGACCGGGACGATCTGTTTTAATGGCTAATAAGGTTTCTTTCACCGCAGTGGGATGGTGGGCAAAGTCGTCGATGACCACCCGGCCGTCTTTTTCCCCTCTCACATCTTGCCTTCGATGAACTCCGGCAAAAGTGGCCAGGCCCTGGCGAACTTGATCCGCCGAAAGCCCCACCTGCATGGCCACTGCCGCCGCAGCCAGGGCGTTCAGGACATTGTGCCTCCCCGGTAAAGGTGTGCTGAGTGGAAACGCCTGACCATTCAAACCCATAGTGAATTCTGCCCCGCCAGGCCGAAAAACCGCGTCCAGCGCCCGGATATCCGCGAGTCCATCCAGACCATAAGTCATCACTCGGGCCGTGGAGTTCCGGGCGGTGGCTCGGGCCAACTCACAGCCGGCCCAGACGAACAGGGCGCCCTGCGGATCAATGATTTTGACCAGCGCATCAAATGAACTGACCACGTGATCCAGATCCCGGTAAATATCGGCATGATCGAACTCGATCCCGGTCAAGATGGCCATATGGGGCCGGTAATGTAAGAACTTCGGTCCCTTGTCGAAAAAGGCCGTATCGTATTCATCACCCTCCACGACAAAATAGCGCCCGGTCCCAACGTGACAGTTGGCCGCAAAATTCTTGGCGATCCCACCCAACATGAACCCTGGGTCCCATCCCGCGGAAGTCAGCAACCAGGCCAACAGACACGAGGTGGTTGTCTTGCCGTGAGTCCCGGTGACCACCAGCGGTAGCCGGTCCTTGAGAAAAAAGTGGGCTAAAGTCTGGGGAAACGACAGATACGGAATCCCCCGGGAGACCAGGGCGACCGCCTCCGGATTATCCCGGCGGATAACATTCCCTACGACGACCAGGTCAGGACCATGATTCAGATTCTCGGGCCGGTACCCCATCATGATCTCGATGCCTAAAGAAGCCAGGAAATCACTCATCGGAGGGTAGACGTTTTGATCTGACCCGGTCACGGTATAACCGCTTTCCGTAAGCATCCCGGCGAGGGAGGCCATGCC
>JADFYC010000094.1 GCA_015233295.1 Deltaproteobacteria bacterium
AACCCATCTGAGAAAAGACAAATAAAAAAAGAAAATCTAAAAGAGCAAACAGACAAGACAGAACTCGCCCGGGCGGATCAACCGAAGCCCCCCACGTCACAGCCGTCGTCTGTCTCTTTTGAACCTATGATCAAAACCTTTTCTGACATCATCCAATGGTCCGGTCACACATGCCTTCGATGCGGCACCACGGGTAAAGAGCTTGCCCCGGTCCGAATAGACAACCGGAAGCCCATGAACGATCTGTCGAACCTGCAGCCTCTTTGTCCCACGTGTTATGAGGCGGTCGCCAAGGATTTAAAGGGCATTGTCAAAGATATCCGGGAGGACTTCCGGCCAGGGTTCATCCAGAGCCACAACCTGAGCTGGCCGGCGGCTTTCGGCCCGAGCCCGGCGGCCCAGGCGGCGGCTGAGTTCGAGACATTGGTGGAGAAATTACCCGGCCAGGCGAAGCGATGGTGTCAGGCCCAAAGAGACAATGCGGCTTTGCTGGTTCCAGTGTTGAGGACGGCTTTATCCAGGATGGACAAGATTCGGAATTTGGTCGGATACTTAATCGGCGGAATGAGGGTCAGGCGGGAAGAAATGGGGCTGGCCGGAGCCATTGCCCCCACCGCCTGAAATAAAGCCTGAAACCTTCCTTGAGAAGAAAAACAGGCTCAGGCTTGCGGTCAGACGAGCGGCTAAACGGCTTTGGGAGGAGGACCCGTCAATAATGATTTCCAGCATGGCCAGAAAGTCAGAAATAATAGAATTGTCCGAGGGGCGATCATACGCTGTTCTATGCGATTGGATCAAGGATCTTTGCCCCAGGACATCTACCAGGGGGCCGGGGAAAGAAGGCGAAGAGGCGGAAGACTGGAGTGTAGGCCCGGAGCAGGACACCGGCCCCAGGCGGCGAAAATGGTTGGCGGCACCCGGCGGCTAACCGGGCTCGTTAACGACGGGCTTGTCGCCTAATGGGTGACAATTGTACAACCATTCACAAAAAAGTACCTCACAGGTATCTTTTTTTATGGGCTACGGCCATAATTTGATTAGAGATAATGCTCAGGAAGCATTCTCGTGACGAATGTCAAAAAAAATACGAATCGTATCATACGAGAAAGACACTTATTCTTATATAACTGATAATCAATAAGCATTTCGGACAAAAAAGAACCATTGACATTTTACCAGTTCGGCGGGTATATTGAATAGCATTAGCATAAAAAAAGAATGTCCCGTCTAAGGGTGAGATCTTAGACAGGACAGGATGGTTAGTGGAGGAGATTTCTTGGTTGGCGCCTTAAATCTCTTCCGCCCTTTTAGGCTTATTTATGAAGAATATATTACCAGATTGGCCAGGATTGTCAACAGCCAAGATTCAGGTAAAGTATTTTTCTTCGTAAGGCCCTACCATCCTTGCCCTGCCACAAAGCACCTCTAAGACGGGTTAATATCAATTAACCTAAATGAAAAGGTGCCCCCCCATGAAGAAACAATCCGCCAAGCAAACCGTTACTGCAAGCGAAACCGCCCGGCTCTTACTCAATCCGCAAGAAGCCAGCATTTACTTGAACGGCTTATACAGCCAAAGTTATTTGGCCCAATTGCGGCTAAGGACGCCTGATAATCCCAAATTCAGGAGGATCAATGGTCGAGTCTATTATCATCAACAAGATTTAGATCGTCTTTTGGAAGGCCAGTCGACCGACCGCCCGGAGGTGGAGGGCAAGGCCGATGATAAGAGATAAAGCCCATGCGGCTTTCCGGCAAGACTGTGAGCAGGCCGGGTACACCATGCCGGATGAGTTAAAAGACGACGATTCTTATGATAGATGTTTCAGCCACAATCGAAAAAAAAAGGACGGCTGGTACAGCCTGACCAGCAACGGCAGGTTTTGGTATGGATGCTGTCGAGATTATAGCAACCACCTGGCTGACGTAAACTGGTGGTCTGGTCATAAGTCCGAAGTCACACCGGAAGAATGGGCGCAGATACAAAAAGAGCAGGCCGAAAGAAAAGCCCGAGCCGACGCCAGGAAGAAAGAATCCCAGCAAGAAGCGGCTACCTTGGCCCAGAAGATATGGTCCGAGTCGAAGCCCTGTGATTCACACCCTTACTTGGAGCGCAAGAAAGTCCAATCCTACGGCCTCAAAATTGACGATCAAGGCCGGTTAATTGTCCAGATCTATGGCGAAAACGGCGGAATGATGTCCCTACAGAGGATATTACCGGAGAAGCCAGCAGACGGAACCGATAAGCCTTTCCTCACTGGCGGTCGGACCAAAGGTGGATTCTACACCATCCCTGGTAATGACAAGATTTGTATCGCCGAAGGATATGCTACAGCGGCCAGTGTCCACGAAGCCACCGGAGCGACTGTTTATGTGGCGTTCTACGCCGGGAACTTAAAATCCGTTGCCCAGATCGCCCGGAGGAAACACCCGGACGCAACAATAACTATTTGCTGCGATGACGACCGGTTCACGGACCAAAACCCAGGTAGGATCAAGGGCCAGGCGGCGGCCACAGAGATTGGAGCCGCCGTCGTTTGGCCGGTATTCGCTGACTCAAAATTAAAGCTGACCGATTTTAACGATTTGGCGATTTCAGAAGGGCTGGAAGTAGCTCGACGGCAATTAACTGAAGCCAATGCGCCGGCACCTAAAAGTGAAAAGAAGAAAAAAGGCCAGGCCGACCAGTTAATTGATCTATTTTTTGATAGCGGTGGAACACTATTCCATGACTCCGAGAAAAACGGGTACGCCACACTAAAGATCAAAGCCCATTTTGAAAACTATCCCCTTCGATCCAGGCACATCAAACTTTTCCTGTCTAAAGCGTTTCGTTCAGAGCTTAAGAAGACGCCCAATTCTCAAGCGGTCAAGGACGCAATCGACGCCCTTGATGCGATGGCCGTCTACGATTTCACACAATGCTCAACATATGTTCGGGTAGGAGGAAGTGAACGAGACGTTCTCTATATTGATCTGGGCGGCGCTGATTGGCGAGTCGTCAAGATCACTATAGACGGATATGACGTAATATCAGATTGCCCCATCAAATTTATCCGGCCCAGCGGGCTACTGGAGTTGCCCGAGCCGGTCCCCGGCGGATCACTCCATGATTTGCGGCCACAAACCAATATTCGATCTGAGAAAGATTGGATTCTATTCCTCGCATGTCTAATTGACACGCTGCGTATGAACGGCCCCAAAATGATTTTGATCCTTCAGGGCGGCAAAGGAAGCGGCAAAACAACAGCTTCATGGTCATTTAGAGGTGTTATCGATCCTAACGTGGCCATGTTGCGGGTTACGCCCCGAGATGAACGTGATTTAGTAATCGCCGGACAGAATTCATTGATTTGCTGCTTTGACAACTGCTCCGGGATTCAAGTGTGGTTGTCGGACGGGTTTTGCCGATTGAGTACTGGCGCTGGATTAAGCACGAGGCGATTGTATACAGATAATGAGGAAATGCTATTCTCATTACGCAAAATGGTCTTGTTAAATGGAATTGATCAGATTGCCACCAGGGGCGATCTGGCCGACAGAGCTATTGTCATCACCCTCCCGAGCCTGACCGAGGCTAACTACCGACCAGATGATACAATAAAAAGTGAATTTCAAGCAATATTGCCCGGCGTTCTGGGTTCGTTGTTCACCGTTGTAAGTCATGCTATGAAGAACCTCCCCACCACCACGCTGAGTCACTGCCCCCGAATGAGCGATTTTGCCCATTTTATTGTTGCCAGCGAGAGCGCCGGACTATGGCAGCCTGGCCAATTTCTTGAGGTGTATTTAGAAAATCGAGACGAAGCGACTACGGCAACCATAGAAAGTGATGTCGTCGCCCAGGCCCTATTAAAGCTTGTCAGTAAAGAATCTGATTGGGTCGGAACAACGGCTGACCTGCTATCGAGACTCGATGATGACCAATTTTGTCCAGAACCCACCCGGCGGTCGAAGTCTTGGCCCAGAACCCCCGAGGGGTTGTCGAATCGGATCTCACGATGTTCGACCGAGCTATCCAGGTGCGGCGTAATCTATGATGCGAATTTCGGAAGGCGGGATGGTCGAAAACTGAAGCGTCTATTTCTCGATAATTCGGAGCGGCTCTAAAATGCTCCTCCGATTCCTCCCCCCAAAACTACCATCACCACAGTTGGGATGTTCGCCTGGGAGACGGCGCAAGTGGGATACAGGTAAACATACAACGTAACATCTGGAAAATACATCAAAGGGTCAGTTGTGATAGGTTTAGGGACGGTTCAAAATTCAACCGTACAAGGATAAGACATTGAAAACATTGCAAAGGGTCGGTTGGGCCGGTAGGGCCGGTTCAAAACATAGCTTGAAGGGCTACATTAAGTTCTTTTTCTTCGCTCTTTTTTTTATCTCGACCGCCCAAGGAGGTTTTCAACCGGCCCCACCGGCCCAACCGACCTAATGCAGCAATTACATTGAGTTAACGTTGTACGGTTGAAAATGGCAACCGGCCCCACCGTACATGCAGACTAATGATATCAATATGTTGAGGTTTTTAGCATGGAAACAGCACAGGCAAAAAAGGTTCTTGAAGAGGTTCACCGGCGGGGTGGGAGTCTGACAGCGGAAGGAGCCGATCTTAAGGTAACACCTCGGACCATCCTCGACGCCGGTCTACGGGCAGCTATTACCCACCATAAATCTGTGTTGATGAGGATGCTACGGAGTGACGGAGCGGTAGTCGTACCCGAGGCCGTCCCGGCCCCGGACCCCGGCAAATCATTTACAGATCATCCGCACGAAGCCGGATGCCTGGACCACATCTTTGTACACATGCCGAGCGCGGAATATTTTGTTTCCAAAAGCGATAAGCCCTGGATCATCCGGGCAAAGAGATTCTTCCGATTGAATGAGCGATTCCTTGAGCAGTTACAGATCACTGCGGCCAGGCCACTGACGACAGCAGAGTTCAGGGCCAGGGTTCAACAAATTAATGACTGGTGGGCGAAAAATGAAAGCGATAGAACCACAACTTCTTGATAGGCTGACGAAATTGGTCGGAATGACCGGTTCCAGTTTTGACAATGAAGCTCTGACGGCGATTCGGATGGCCAATGATCTTCTAAAAGAACATCGGCTGACCTGGGAAGAGATCATGAGGCCCCGAGAAGTGGTCAAGTATGTCGTTTCGGCTGAATCCACGGCCCCGCAACCGACGAGTTGGTTGGCCAAAATTGAGCAGATCAAGCGACATTGGGCCGATCTTAGCCCGTGGGAGAAAAATTTCACCGAGAGTGTGGCCCAGCAGGTATCGGGAGGGTGGAAGCTGACCCAGAAACAAGCGGACATCCTGGAAAGATTGTATGCCAAATTCGGTGGATGACACGGAGGCGTAACAATAAACGCCCGTTTAGTGACGGGCGGCTTGCTGGAATTACAGGAAGATATCAAGGGCAGGGTACCTATGCCAATTTTGACATAACCATTTAAGCGACAGAGACGGCAGGCAACCCATTTTCCACCCTATGTAGAACCCATTAATTTGTTTACCATTTTTATATATCCAATCGGGTATAGACGGTTTAGGCCAAAAGGATGTTTCTGGGTTGTGTTCCAAAATGAAACACTTAATGTAACACACCGCAATCATTCTTTATTCAGATAAACATTACTTTGCTTCATGAGGTAACCGAAATGATCATTGAAGTCCCGGCCAACACTCGCCGGAAGTTTGGATGGAGCAAGCGACAAAAGGCCCTGGCTGAACACGTTATTCAAAAAGTCGAGGAGCTACAGGACTACCAGCCGTTGACACTGAGGCAAGTTTACTATCGGCTGGTTGCCTCCGAGATCATCCCGAACAAGAAGACTGCCTACAGCGATCTATCATCGCTTATCAGCCGAATGAGGATAGACAGGATGTTGCCGTGGGAGGCGGTTGAAGACCGGGTGCGGCGGGTGACGACTAAGCAGGGAATTGAAAATCCCCTTGAATTCATCAAGCAACAAGTCGAGCGGTTTGGGGCCGGCTACAGGCGATGCCTTGTCCAGAATCAACGGAATTATGTTGAGGTTTGGTGTGAAAAGGATGCCTTGGCAAAGATATTTGAGTCGGTCGCTAATGGTTACTGCCTACGGACCGTAGTTTGTCGAGGCTACAATTCTACATCTTTTCTCCATGACTACTCTATCCGGGCAAACGAAGCGATAGAACGAGATCAGACGCCGGTAGTGATTTACTTTGGCGATCTGGATCCGAGCGGCTGGAACTGCCTGGAGGCAACCGCCATTTCTCTGCGTGATGACTTTGGCCTGGAGAATGTGGTCTATGACCGGGCTGGATTGAACCCGGACCAGGTTAGTGAGTTTAGCCTACCTTGTTCTGTGGATGCCTTGAAAGATCAGGATACCAGATCCAAAAGCTACATCAAGCGGTTTGGCCGGATAGCGGTTGAATTGGACGCCGTTCATCCCAGGGATTTAGAGGCCCTGGCGAAGGATGCGATTTTCCGGCACCTGGGTTTCGACATGATGGTGGAGCAATATGAACGGCAAAAAACCGACCAGGAAAAAGTAACCGCAATCAAAAGCTGGGTAACAGACGTTGTCAATTACGCATACAGTGAAGGAATTTTACAAGACTAGTCTTGTTAAAATCTTTTTATACCAATGGCCGATGGTCAGAAAGGATAAACAAAAATGGCATATGACGACGACACCGGCGGCTCGGTTTTGGGACAAAGCCCAGGCGATTACCTGGCCGAATGGCAAAAGCGGGGTTTGGATCAGGACCTAATTGACCAACATTATTGGGAGAAGTTTGGACGGCCACAGATTGAGGGCTGGCGGGGCGGAAACTACAGCAATGCCGGGCAGATGCGACAGGGCCTCGAATACGGCCCATCCGGCATGACCCCAGATATGGCACAACAGCGAGCGCAACGGCAGTTTACGAGCCCGACAAATTGGTTCAGCAACCCCGTCAGCGTCCTTGGGGGTTCGACTCCGGGGCAACAGCAACCGGCACCCAAAAAACAGGGGGGGATGAAGCCAACTACGTGGGATAGAAACGGACCTAACCTGGAATATCCGTCGCTTAGAAATAGAAATGATTGGCAGGAAGGTTGGACCCATAATGTGACCGGGTGGTAACCGATCATCGAGGCCGAGACACTCTTTTCCTTTGGCGAGGCATAGTGCCAGATGGCCGATGGAACCAAAATCGAAGCCAGATGGGACCCTTTTACTTTATCAGGCCAGGTACTTGGGTGACGATAAGGTTCATGGCCAGGGGGCGGTGGAGTCCTCTTTTTTTATCCGGCGTAGACACCAGGGGCGACAAGGTTTATTTCCAGACAGTCGGGCAGGGTTCCCTTTGGTTTTTAAATCTGAATAGAGACAGACATTATAACTATATATGGCAGGGAGCAGGACCGGCGTGGTGAATCGGCATGGGGTCCCCTTGCCTCTGCCGGCCACCATCGGCACCGGGCCAACAGCCAGAGTCAGGCCCGCCAGATCAGCCAGCGCCAACAGCAACAAACACAGGGTAGGCGGGGCGTGTCTAAGAGAGCCAGAATATATCTATAGGTCGCCAGGTAGCGAACCCGTTCCGGGATGGGGAGGGACCCGAGACGGGGGGCGGGGGGCAGTACCACCCAGGGGCACGTTCACCATGCATAGGATATGATGATCACCCCGGCCACCAAGCCACCGGCTGGAGATCGTCACCACCATCGGGAAGCCCGGCTTTGTAATGTGCATTACATTATAGAAGGAACCGCCACCATGATAGACCGACCTGACCAATGCCCACAGTTTGATGCCTGCGACGCACCCTGGTGTCCCGCTGACCCTGGCCTTAATAAGAGGGTGTGGATTATCGGTGAGAGTGTTTGCCGGAGCCGATCCTTTACCCGAACCTGGTGGATCAAGCGGCAACGGTCGATCAATAAGAGGATGTCACCGAGCCTGGTTGGCCGGGCATTCTCTCACCAGGAGTTCATCGAGACCTACAAGCCCAGATCGCCACGGCCGACAACCGATGAGCAGCGGCAAGTCTTACGTGACAGGGTAGCTCACGCCCGGTCTATCCGTAGGATCAATTCTAAGGCCGGTCAGACGGCTGTAATGTAAGAGTTTAGCCGCTAACCGCCCAGGGCAAGGGATAGGTCGGCTGGCTATTGCCTGTCTATAAACTGCTTGAAAGCAGGCTGTACACGCCAGGATGAGGTAACAAGCCGATACAAGCGTTCAAGTGCCGTTTTTGTGCGGTCGATAGCGGGTGAATAGTCGAAGCAAGGCAATCCTTCGTCTGGGGCGGCATGAGTCTATAACCACGACTGAGAGCGGGGAAAAGGCTTGAGGCGGGATAAGGGCAGGATCATTCTTTATCGAGCAGTGACCGAGCGCCCTGACATCGGCTGAGACCTTCCGTTGACAAAACCCTGCAAAGGATCAGGACGCCGGTCGAATACTAATATGGCATAATGTTCTGGAAGAGACAACGATTGTTCTTTGCGAAAGGTTGACCGAGCGCCCCGGCTGGGTTTCCGAGACCGCCTCGGAGGAGAACTTTGGCTAATAATCAGGACGCCGGTCGGGACTACCTTGCCACTTGCCATATGATATCGCTGGATGCAAAGATTTTCTCTTTGGACGCGAGTGACCGGACGCACCCGGCGATGGTGGCCAAATCTGTTGGGGGAAGACTTAGTGCGTGCCGGGGGGCCGGTCGGGATCACCATGACATACCCGGCTTTCATTTTCAATATAAAGAGGTGGATCAATGGAACGTGAAGACCTAAAACAAGCACAATGGGCGGCGAAGGAACAGGCCGTCACCAAGATCATGACAGCCGTGGAAGAGGCCAAGGCAGCCGGAGTCGAGAACCCGGAGCGGATAGCTTTGGAGACGATCAAAGCGGCCATTGATTATCAGCAGTTTAAAACAGACAACTCTTTTATGTAACTTGAAATAGACAAATTAACGCACAATAATTATACAGAATTATTACTCATGCAGATTGACAATATGCCGCAGTTATGAGAATAGCTTTAAAATTTATGAGGAAAACATAACATGCGGAGGTGATATCAATGGAAACAAGAGCTTACGGTTACATCCGGGTTTCTGGCAAAGGGCAGATTGAAGGCGACGGCTTAGTCCGGCAAGAGCAGGCGATCCGGGACTACGCCCAGGCCCACGGTATCACCATTGAGAAAATCTTTGAAGATGCCGGAGTCAGCGGCACCCTGGAAGCCCGACCGGCCCTGGCCGAGATGTTGGTGGCCTTGGAGGAAAACGGGGCCGAAGTCCAGACGATCATTTTCGAGCGGGTTGACAGATTGGCCCGCGATCTGATGATCCAGGAACGAATTATCTCCGACCTGAAAACTCTTGAGGTCAGCGTAATTTCCGTGGTCGAAGGCGATGACTTATTTGGTGATGGAGATCCGACTAGGACGCTGGTCCGGCAAATCTTGGGGGCAATCGCTCAGTTTGATAAGCAGATGGTGGTCTTGAAGCTGGCGGCGGCACGGGCCAGGATAAGAGCCAAAACCGGCAAGTGTGAGGGCCGGAAGTCCTATTCCGAAGCCCAGCCGGAAGTGGTTGCCGAGATCAAGAAGCTACGCCGGAAACAAAAGGGTATTGCTGACCGGATGTCATTTGAGGAAGTGGCCAGGAATTTGAACGCCCGCGGGATTAAGACCATGACCGGGAAAGGTTGGTCCGGCGCACTGGTCAGGAACGCCCTAAAGTAATTTATGCGGAGGTGGGAATAAATGGATGATCTGTTCCAACAGGCCCAAACCTTGGCCAGCAAGGGCCGGATAAAGGCAGCAAAGTTCGCCTTGGAGACCTACATTGAACTGATGAAGCCGGAAGACCTGGCGGCGATCAACAATATGGACTTCCACGAAGCCATGACCTGGTTCAAGCTCTTTGTTGAAACCGGCCTGGATGAAACAGCGGATGGCCCGGTCAGGACGTTTTATCTGGATATCACATCCCGAGCATTGGCCACGGCGCCAGAAGAAATCAAAATTGATCTGCACCAAAAAATAGACGAGCTGTTCCCCGAGCTGCGGAAGAGGACATGTTTGGGCTGTAACGACCAGGGCGAAATGCTTTATGATCTGAACGCGACCTGTGAATTTTTGGGCGTTGACCGGGCTGAAGCGATCGAGTTTCTTGAAAAAAGAGACGGCTTGATTGAGGTCGGCAAGGGTCAGGTTCACACGGTTCATTAGAAGGTGCGATTTGAAATCGCATCTTAGAAGGCAACAGGGCCGGGAGACCGGCCTTTTCTTTATCCGGCTGCTAAAAGGCAGAATACAACAGATAGACACAGCCTGCCACCGCAACAAATATAGCCAATGATATCAGTAGATCACGAATAAGATCGTCCGTTTTGTAAATAGTTACTTTGTTCATGACACCCCCCCTTTCTTTTCAACCAACATAATAATATTATAATCTGTTTTTGGGAATGATGCAAGTCCACGTTCCCCTAACACAGTGGCAAATCCTATGAAACATTTATGCCGTTTGTTTAAAATCACTCATTGTTGGGCAAAAATAGCCATATAAAACTTTAACGGCTCGGTTTGCGGACCAGATTCTCCACAGCAAATCCCTGTCCGACAACCCTCTCAAGTATCCCCTGGTAAACCTTCTCTTCCAAAACAGGTTGACGGGCCA
>JADFYC010000095.1 GCA_015233295.1 Deltaproteobacteria bacterium
AACCCGGCCCAGCTTGGCGCCCGCACCACTCAGCCTTCCCCCGGCGGTCAAGAGAACCAGATACTAAGGGAATTAACCTGACCATCCCAGGTCAATCAACGCCCGGAAAGCCGACTAGTTTGGTTTTTCGGGCGTTTTTTTTGGAGCCGGGAAAACTTGAGAGCGGATGTTTGATGTGCTGAAAACCACGGCGGAAGGCAACAAGGTCTATAGGCCGGACAAGATAAAATAGGCGCCAGGTATTTAAATTATCTATTTGACCTATTGATCTCGCCTGAACTATCATTACCGCTACTTATCCTTTGAACGGTCATCATTGCTCTATGTTAGAGGCGATATGGTTCCTGGCTATTTGTTGCTGGTTGTCTTTGACGAGCAATCAGGAACAATTGATCAGCAACAACTTAATGAATCTCCGTGTCCTTTTTTCTCTACCCCCCCTTGCATTGAGTTTTATTATCAAATGTACAGATTACGTTTGAGGCAAAATCATGGCTGCGCATCCCTTAAGAAATGATCAACTTGTTTGTAACTCAGTGGATCACGCCTTGCGGCCGCAATTGACCGAAGAGTTGCGGACTGTTTCGGAAAAGTGTATCTCCTGTCCGGCCTGTCAAAAGGAATGTGGATTCTTAAGAAGATATGGCCGTCCCAAAGACCTGGCCGACTCATACGATCCGAATGACCCGGCCGCTCATGCCCTGGCCTTTGAGTGCAGCCTGTGTGGGTTGTGTGGCGCTGTTTGTCCGGTGGACATCCATCCGGTCAAGATGTTTATGGAGATGCGGCGGGAGGCGGTCCGCCGGGGGGCCGGAGATTACCCGGAACACACGGGAATGTTGAACTATCAAAAACGGGGGACATCGCCGCGATATTCCTATTACGCTTTGCCGGCCGGCTGTACCACGGTCCTTTTTCCCGGCTGCAATTTTTCGGGGACGCGGCCGTCTGGGACGAAACAGCTTTTTAAGCAAATACAACAAAGCATCCCCACCCTGGGGATCGTTCTCGATTGTTGCGCTAAGCCTTCAGCCGATCTGGGGCGGGAAGACCTTTTTCAAGCCATGTTTGGTGAACTGAAGGACTATTTGCTGAATCAGGGAATAAAGGAAGTGCTGGTCGCCTGCCCTAACTGCTATCGAGTATTCAGCCAACACGGAGGTGAGCTGGCCGTCAAATCGGTTTACGAGGTCCTGGTCGCGCAGGGGGCAAGTCCGAGTCGACCGGTCAGTGGAACAGTCATCGTCCATGACCCCTGCCCGACCCGATTTGAGGGACAGATTCACACCGCCGTCCGCCGGCTGCTGATCCGGACCGGCCTGACCGTGGAAGAAAGGACGCACCATGGCTCGAAAACTCTGTGCTGCGGGGAAGGTGGGGCTGTGGGCTGTCTCTCCCCGGACCTGGCCGGCGCCTGGAAACAGCGGGTCAAGTCGGAGGCCGCGGATAAACGGCTGGTGACTTATTGCGCCGGTTGCGCCCATTCCCTTGCGCCGGTTGCGCCGACCAGCCACATCCTGGACGTCTGGTTTGAACCGGAAGCAGCCCTGGCCGGAAAGAGTCAGGTGTCCCGGGCCCCGCTCACTTACCTCAACCGGATCAGGCTGAAGAACCACTTCAAGCAGACGGTGGCGGCCGCGGTCACCCGGGAGCGGACTTTCTCCTATGATCCGGCATCCCGGCCGGGTGGGTGGATCAAACGGATGATAATTTTGTTGTTGGTGGTCGGGGCTATTTTGGCCATCCGACTGACCGGGGCTACCCGCTTATTGGAACAAGACGCCCTTCGGCAACTGATCGATGGTTATGGGCTCCTGGCTCCAGCCATCTACATGCTGGTCTATGTCCTGGCTCCGGCTCTGTTTTTACCCGGTCTGCCCATTACCATCGTCGGGGGGATTCTATTCGGTCCCTTCTGGGGAGTGGTCTATACCATTACCAGCGCCACCCTGGGGGCGTGCCTCGCTTTTCTGATTTCTCGCTATTTGGCCCGGGATTGGGTCGAGGGGCAACTCAAGAATCCGCGCTGGAGGAAGTTGGATCAAGCCGTGGAACGCCATGGCTGGAAAGTGGTGGCCTTCACCCGTCTTATTCCCTTTTTCCCATTTAATTTGCTCAATTATGCCCTGGGTCTGACCAAGGTTAGATTTTCCCACTACGCCGTCACGACATTCTTGTGTATGCTGCCGGCTTGCATCGCCTTCATTGTGTTTTCCAGTTCTCTATTGGACGTCATTAAAGGGAAGATATCCGTCAAGTTCATTGTCGGGTTATTCTTGTTGACCCTGGTCTCCCTGATCCCGGTCTGGTACCGGCGTCATAAAGCTAAAACCGGCGGGCGGGACCTGTTCCAGGCTGAACCCTAATCGGAGGTAACTGTTATGAATAAGTCTATTTTTTTCGTCTTGGGCGGATTGCTGCTGATCACCCTTTTCGTCTGCCCCCTGGTCTTGGCGGCTGATCCCGGCGGGACGGACGTCTCAGGCCAGCTAACCAAAGACAACCCCATCATCGTTGACAAAGCCGGCAAATCCATCCGCCTTCTGGCTGAGGTTAACGGCAAGTATTTCTTTCAGCCGACCAGGCACGCCGTAGTATCTAAGAATGGATCCAATGGCGACAAGTCGGTCTTTGGGGCTTTTGCGGAACCCCAGGCATTTTGCGACGGGTTGCTCCAAATCGGGGCTAAGGCCGGCGAAAACATGACCTTAGCGAACAAAGAAACGACTCGGGTTAAGGGAGACGTTCTGGACGTGACCGTGACCTGGCCCGGCGCCAAGAAATCATATACCCTCGATGAAGTGATCAAAGACAGCAACAAGAAACCCATCGTCATGCGCTTCGGCGGCAACCTGGCCACGGCCAAGGACAAAAAAACCGGCTGCCTCCTCTGCCTGGATTCCTGCCCGGTGGGTATTGTCAGTAATGACGCCTATACCTATGGCGCGGTGGAGAAAAGAAAAGAAGTGACCTTCATGGGCAACAAAGACGTCCTTCCCAAAGATGGCACGCAGGTCGTAGTAACCATAAAATTGAAAAAATAACCGGTTCATTAGAGATACGGCGAAATGCCTCCAGCCTGGGCGGCTGCCGGCGGGGCATAGGAATGGGAAATAACATTAGAGATCATGCCGGGATAGTCATCAAGGTCGGATCCGGCGCCGCGGCGGCCAGACTCAGCGCGGTGGGCCTGGTCATCGGATTCATGATCACCATCCTGAGCAACCATTGGGTCTGGCTGGATATGCGGTTCAACTCCGGGGTGATCATCCCCATTTTTGTGGTCTTGGGCGGGATAATCGGGCTGGGCACCGGGTTGTCCTTCAGTTTCCGGGTGTTTCTGCTCCTGGAAGCGATATGCATGGCCGTCTGGTTGATCGATTATGGATTCGACCTGGATGCTCTACTGGTGGTCCCGGCCAGCCTGATCAGAGACGGCCTCAGAGTCCACACCCTGACCTTGCCGGAGATAAACTTAGGTCTCGTCCTGGTCGTAATGGCCGGAAATCTGGCCTGGCTCCCTGGAGCGTTAAGAACAACCGGTAAGAAGAATTGAAGCCACGCCCGGACCGGGAGGCTGTAGGTATAACTTATTGATTTATTTCATCACTATAGAGACAAAACAAGGAGGAATAATCGACAATGTCAAAAAGAAAGCTGATTTCCGTATTTGTATGTTCCACCATTATCATGTTGATGCTGGGCGCGGCCATGGCTTTCGCCTGGGGCGATAGCGAAGTTGACACGGAAAAGACGGCCGTGACTTTTGCCCGGGAAGCAGCCAAGGGAGGCTACCAGATTGTCACGACCGATGAGTTGAAGAAATGGACCGACTCCCAGAAGCACCTCCTGATCGTCGACACCATGCCCTTTGAAGACAGTTATAAAAAACAACATATTCCTGGGGCCGTGCAACTGGAGTTCCCCAAAGAAGAGATGACGACGTTAAGCGACAAAATGAAAGAGACCTTGATCGGCGTCTTAGGCGCGGACAAAGACCGGACTATCGTTTTTTACTGCGGTTTCACCAAGTGCGGCCGCAGTCACAATGGGGCCATGTGGGCGGTCAAGCTGGGTTACAAGAATGTCTACCGTTACCCCGGCGGGATCAAAGCCTGGGCCGAGGCCAAATATCCGGTGGAGGCCGCCAAGTAGTCATACCGACTCAAACAATCATGCTTAACCCAAAACGCCGGGAGGCCGTCATGCTCCTGGCTTTTTCTTTTGGTGCGCCGGGCCAGGCAGGGGTGGGCAAAGGGGAAAGTGCTTGCCTTAACAGTCAAAGAACGCTATGTTTATTGTAATTTTAATGGGGGTATTTGGTATATACTCTTGTTTGAAACATGAGAAGGATTAGAAGGCAGACCTGGAATTATATTTGTCTCTCCAATCAATGGAAATACATGAATTGTCGGGAAACGGCGGCAGCGGGTTGTAGGGAAACCATATAGATAGAAGATGGCCCTTAACAATTTATAAAGTGCGGGAAGGCGAAGCCCATGATCAATGATTCTCTTGATGCATTGGTCGAAAACACCGGTTTGATAAGTGGCGATAAACTCGGCCACTCAGTAGTCAGTCAGGTTTCAATAAACGATCTCTTAGAATTTTGTTTTCAGTTCTCAGAGATCACGGCCGTAGACTTGACTTCTTTTTGACGACGCCAGTCCTCTGTGACCGCCAAGATCGGAACCGCCAGCCCAACGCGAAGGTCAATTCCTCCGGTCAGCTAGATGTCCGGGATTCGATCGGATCGTCTAACCAGCTTTGCCTCCAATTAAAATTGGCCCAAGTTTTTCTTGACAAAGATGACCCGTCTAAATTAGGAATATCGACTTATTTAGTCGGATGGTTGCCCTTGTTCCAGAGGTTGTTTAGATCCCCAACCCGCATAGGAGGTGCACAGATGTCTTATTTACTCTTCCTTCTCGTTTTTCTTTTCAATTTTTCCTTGGCCCATGCTGAAGATAGCCATTCTTTGACCGTCAACGATCTGGTCGCCTTTGACCGAGTCTCCGACCCGCAGGTTTCTCCCGATGGTTCAAATATCGCCTTTGTTGTTAGTTCCCTTGACCTCGACAACAACCGGAGGCGCTCGTCCATCTGGGTCATGAAGTCAAACGGGAGTGAGGCCCGGCGCCTGACTCCCTTGCCGGAAGGCGGAAACCATCCTGCCTGGGCCTTGGATGGCCAGTCCCTTTACTTTATTTCTTCTCGTTCCGGGACTGCTCAGGTTTGGCGGATATCCCTGGCCGGCGGCACCCCTCAACAAGTGACCTCTCTGCCTCTTGATGTTGATAATTTGAAGATGTCACCCGATGGAAAGCATCTGGCTGTGACGATGGACGTTTTTGTGGATTGTGATTCTCTGGACTGTACTGTTAAACGTTTGGAGCAACAAAAAGCACAGCCTGGGACCGGGGTTGTCTATGATAAGATATTCGTCCGCCATTGGAATGCCTGGCAAAATGGACGGCGCAGCCATCTCTTTGTGCTGCCGGTGGCGGGAAATGGCATTCCGGTAGATGTCACGGCCGGAATGGATGCGGATGTCCCGTCCACGCCCTTTGGCGGTCCCAATGAGTTTTCCTTTACTCCGGACGGTGGCGGGATGGTCTTTACCGCGCGCAATGCCGGGAGAAAGGAAGCATGGTCAACCAATTTTGACCTGTATGTCGTCCCGCTGGATGGATCTGTCGCGCCGGTCAATATCACCAAGGATAATAAAGCCTGGGACACTTACCCCGTGTTTTCCCCGGATGGAAAAACCCTGGCTTATAAAGCGATGCGGGTCCCCCGGTATGAGGCGGACCGTTACCGGATTGTGCTTCGTTCCTGGAGGAGTAGTTATCAAAATGGGAAGTTTGACTGGTCTGTGGGTGACCCGAACTGGATCACGGAACAATGGGATCGGTCTGCGGAATCCATCGCCTGGTCCTCCGATGGACGGTCGATTTATGTGCACGCTGACAATCTCGGTCAACAACTGCTTTTTGAACTCAATACGGCCTCTGGCCAGGTCAGACCACTTATTTCCAACGGGACGATAAGCGACGAAGCTGTGGTCGGCGAACGAATTATAGTGCTGGGACAAGACTTCTCCCATCCCACCGAAATTTACTCTATTGATAATAACGGCGCTGACTTACAACAACTCACCCACTTAAATGACGCCAGGCTGGCCAGGTTAAGGATGGGGACGGCGGAACAGTTCAGTTTCATCGGGGCCAACAATGACCCGGTATCCGGCTATGTAGTGTCTCCACCAAACCTCAACCCCCAAGCCAAGTACCCGGTCGCTTTGATTATTCATGGCGGTCCCCAGGTAACTCTTGGAAATACTTTTAACTACCGTTGGAATGCTCAGGTCTTTGCCGGGGCCGGATATGGCGTTATATTCATTGATTATCACGGCACCCCGGGCTATGGACAAAAGTTCACCAATTCGATCACGGATGATTGGGGTGGGAAGCCCTTGAAGGACCTGCAACTGGGGTTGGAGCAGGCGTTGGCCCGGTACCCCTGGCTGGATGGGACCCGAGTGGCAGCAATGGGGCCTTCTTATGGAGGCTATATGATCTACTGGATCGCGGGCAATTGGGCCAATCGGTTCAATTGTCTCGTCGCCCACTGCGGCGTTTTTAACACCGGCGCCTTTTACGCCACTGAGGAACTTTGGTTCGCGGAACATGATTTCAATGGGACGCCTTGGAATAATCCCGATGGTTATCAAAAATTTAACCCGGCCAATCATACCATAGCCTGGCAAACACCCATGCTGCTGATTCACGGTTCGTTGGATTATCGCGTGCCGATAGAGAATTCGTTGGCCGCTTTTAATGTCTTGCAGCGAAAGAATATCCCAAGTAGATTTATTCACTTTCCCGATGAAGGTCACTGGATTCAAAAACCTAAAAATGCTATCCAGTGGTATCAGGCCATTATCGACTGGATCAATCAATACTGTCGAGTGCCGAAGCTGGCCGCGGATGCCGCAGTTAACCCAGGTCAGGTTCCTGGGACCGGCACAGTCCTGCCCACGGAAGAAGATGATGATTAATCCTGTCTTTGATTCGCTTTGGCATAGGTGACCCTTGGGACCGTCCGCTTACCCCGAGTAGGGGGCGGTCCTCTTCACAAAAAAAATTGCTCACTTACCTCTGACATTAACATCTTGCCCAACATCCCCCGTGCGATGAACACGCTCTAATGTCCGTAATGTGCCCCGAAAAAGTTTGCCGATATCCAGAGACGGTCTCCGGGACCAGAACGAAACGAGAAAGCAGACATCCAGCCAACTCCAATCTATTGCCCCAATATATCTAAGCCGTCGATAACCAGTCCTCCAGGATACGTCGGGTCTGGGAATGTCTCCCCACCTGACGGCGGTTCAGAATTTTTCCGGGCTCCGGCATCAGATTTCAATTTTTTTGAATTCAAGTATCAAGTAACAATCAATTTGAGCCGATAATAGATCAGGGAAAAGGATTTCCCTGATTGTACTCATCTATATTTTGGTCTAAGTAATCGGTCATGTGACAAGGAGGTCGTCATGAACCTAGGCGCGCTGCAACGTTATGGCTTTACGCCGTCCAACATCCCCCGGCTTGACTCCACCAACAACACCAACGCCGAAAAAATCGACCTTAACCAAAGATTATTCGCCCAAACCAAGGCGGCATCGGGTAAGGTTGTCTTGAAGTCCAAAGATGGTACCACCACCCAGGTCGCGGCCGGTGGGATTCACCTCGAGACGGGACAAGCTGTATCTGCAACTGGGGGGGCATCCGGTCAAACCGACACGGCGGCAAGTTATCGCCGAATGAGTTTGGACTTTTCTTTCCTATCCTACCAGACGGGTAAGGACCAGGCCCCCATAGGCGACTTGATGGCCTCGGGTGAAGCGACCGACTTGCAAAAAGCCTTCAACGATCTGACCACTGGTAAGGCCAAGGGTTTTGAGCAGTATGATCAGGCGGTGGGAAACTTTTTTAACGACCTGGAGAGCGACCTCCATCTAAGTTCCGATGAATTCAAGACTGCCCAGGATATCTTCAAGAATACCGTCAGAGAGTACTTTGCGCCCGGCACTCAAAGCCAATTGGCTGAAGCCACGCCTCAAAATCAGAATCAGTTTTTAGGCGGTCTGCTCATGAGTCAAGGTGACTTCCAGCTCTCGGCCCGGCGGTATGAGGCGGCTTTCACCAGTTACTCTCAGGGTCGGGACAGCCTCCAGGCCGGTGGCCAGGATACCGGTCAGATAGACGCCTTGCTGGCCGCCATGGCCAAGAAGCTCGATGTCCTGCCAGATCAACTGGCCCAATTAGGCGACCAACTGGTGGCTAGAATGCTGCATCCTGAGAATATCGGGAGCAAAGCGGCTGATAATAAAGACCAGGCCGGGTCGGCTAAAGATGATAACCAGTCGGGGCAGGGTCAGGATGCCGCCAAGTCGGGCGTGGCCGATGGGGTTGCTCAATCTGGATCTCAGGAAGAAACCGATGCCGCCAACGGGATGGACATTCTGCATCAAATGCTCCAAATTCCCTGGCCTGCACTTCGGCCCATGACGACGCCTGACCAGGCGCAGCCTGACCAGTCTCAGACTAGCTCGGCTCAGATTACCCCGGCAAACTAGAGACGGGGTCTGAGAAGAACTCAACCCGGAGGACGTGGCAACAATAGAACGCAGAGTTTTCTGGGAGTTATATGTGGTGATTCGTCTCGGCCTGCTCAGGCCAGGATAAATCACCACACTTTTTTTGGGCCGCGAGGCTTTCTGAAAAACCTTTGAATCCACGTCGTCAGGCCTAACAAAATCGTGAACAACAAATTGTCCTGGTTGCGTATCAGCCGGAAGTAAGGTATAGAAAGGGCTTAGATTCGAGCAGCGTCAATAGTGGCCGTTTGAAACATGGATTGACACATAACATCAGATCACCCGGTGAATAATATTGCTTCCGATTAAGTATCTAGTTAAGTATCTGGCCAGCATCATCGTCCCCTTGCTTATCCTTCTGGCCATGTCCGGGGATACCCTTGGCGCTCCCGAACAAGGCGTTCCGGAACAATCCATGGCCGGGCCGACCGTTGGCTCGCAGTCCGTACTGGAGGCTTGTTGGACCCAGGAGGAACTCCGAGGAAGTCCAAGCGAAAAGAAGGTAGGAAGACCGGCCATTTCGGGTCAGACCGTCCCAGTCAGAGAGCTTCCGGAATTTGGGCCGACTCCATTGCCTCCGGAATGGCAAAACTGTATCCGCCGGGTAAAGCCGGGCCACCGGGAAAAGGTCGTCGCCCTGACCTTTGATTTGTGCCAGGGGCCGCACGGGCGGGCCGGATATGACGCGGAGATCGTCAATTACCTCAGAGGACATCATATAAAAGCTACTTTTTTCGCCGGGGGCAAGTGGATGGTGGACCATCCCGAACGGACCATGCAACTGATGGCTGATCCCCTTTTTGAATTGGGCAACCATACCTGGAGCCATGCCAACCTGCGGGTGTGCCGAGGAAAGAAAATCGAAGACGAAATAATCCGCACCCAGGTTGAATATGAGCTGCTTCGTCAAGAACTGGTCGCTAAAGCGGGTATCCGGGGTGTACGTCAGACGGAACTGGATAAGATTCCCAGGCGGATCATGGTGTTCAGATTTCCTTATGGGGCCTGCAATGTCGAATCACTGAGCCTCACGGCGAAATTGGGATTGGCGGCCATCCAGTGGGACGTAGTCACCGGAGACCCGGACAGGTCCCAGTCCGCTCATAAAATCGTGGATATCATCCTGAGCCGGACGCGGCCCGGATCCATCATCATCGGCCACGCCAACGGCCGGGGGCACGGAACTGCCGAGGCATTGCCGGTAGTCGTTCCGGAGCTGCAGCGACGAGGATATACTTTTGTGACCGTTAGTGAATTACTCAGACTGGGTCAGGTCATGGCCACGGAGGAATGCTATGAACTTACACCCGGTGACAACCACCGGTATGACCGGTCTGTGGGACGGGAGGTGGTCGAATGAGGGGTGAACCGCCTTTTTCCGCGCCCTCTTACGAGTTGCCCTCCGGCAGCCTTAACCCTTTGAATAACCGAAACGACGCCATTACCATAGGCGAGCTCCTGGCCAAAATAAATCCCTGGATCACCCTCGGCTTTACCTCCAATCATTTTATGAATTACTTTACCCGACGGGATCCAGGCCTGAATCGTTATTTAGTGGTTCAGAACGGGCATAAGATCGGGACCGTCTGCGTCCGCTATCCCTGGCTGCGCGGGGCGTACATCGAATTGATCGGCCTGGCCGAACCCTACCAGGGCCGAGGCTTGGGCCGGCAAATCATCCACTGGGTGGTTGACCAGACCCGGCAGGAGTCACGAAATCTATGGGTCGCGGTCTCGGAATTCAACCCCAGGGCCATGAGCTTCTATGAGCGGCAAGGATTCCGGGTGGCTGCCCTGCTCCCCGACCTGGTCAAGCCGGGTTTTGATGAGATTCTGATGCGGAAGACGCTGAAATAACTGTTGCTGGTTGCTGGTTATGGGCTGCGGGCTAATGCCGTTCATTTTTACTCCATTGACGTATAAATGCCGGTCAGATGGTGTCGGCACCCTTGCCCCGCCTTCTCCATATGATACGAACAGAAAAAGGTGTGTCAATTTAGTCGA
>JADFYC010000096.1 GCA_015233295.1 Deltaproteobacteria bacterium
TTGAGCCAGCTCCATGACCCGCTGATAAATGCTTTTCCCCTTGAGTTCCGCAATGCCGTATTCGGTGACCACGAAATTGACATCACCCCGCGTGGTCGCCACACCGGCTCCTTCACTAAGGTTCGCCACGATGCGCGACACTTTTTCATTCTGCGCGGTTGAAGGCAAGGCAATGATGGAAAACCCACCTTTAGACATGACGCTCCCCCGGAGAAAGTCAACCTGATCTCCTATGCCGCTGTAGAACAAGTACCCAATTGAGTCCGAGCACACTTGCCCGGTGAGGTCGACTTCCAGGGCGGAACTGATGGAAATTAGATTGTCGTTCCTGGCAATGTTGGTCGGGTCGTTCACGATTTCGGAGCCCAGGAAACAGAACATCGGATTATTATCAATGTAGTCATAGAGTTGTCGAGATCCCATGCAGAGGGACGCGACCACTCTTCCGGGCAGCATAGACTTTTTCTTATTGGTGATGACTCTTTTCTCAAGAAGCGGCAAAAAGCCATCGGTGATCACCTGAGTATGGATGCCCAGATCTTTCTTGGTATCGAGAAATTTCAGAATAGCGTGAGGTAGTTGCCCAAACCCGATCTGGAGGGTCGCCCCGTCGTTGACCAGTTGTGAAACGTAATGGCCGATCCGCCGAGCGATTTCGTTATCCGCAATTCTGGTCAGACCTTCTACTAGAGGTTCTTCACGCACGACTATATAATCGATTTCATCGACGTGAACGAAACTGTCCCCCATTGTCCTTGGCATTCTCGGATTGACCTGGGCGATAACCAGCCTGGAATTTTCCATGCCGGACCGGGTGATGTCCACCGAAACACCCAAACTGCAATAGCCGAACTGGTCCGGAGGACTCACCTGAATGAGAGCCACATCCAGGCCAATGGTTTTGTTGGCAAAAAGTTCGGGGATTTGAGAAAGGTAGGCGGGGACGTAGTCTATCTTGCCCTCAAAGGCCACTTTGCGCATAGTAAAGCTGATAAAAAAGAGCTTGAGCGAAAACCGACTGAGGAAGGCGGCGTCGTTGACGTATTCCGCCAGGGTTAATGACAGCATCTGGTAAATCAGGATGTCCTGCAGGCTGAGATCGCTCACCATGGACCTTATGAGATGTTGTGGCTCACCGCAACCGGTTCCAATAAACACCCGGCTGCCCTTTTTTATCTTGGAAATGGCCTGTTCAGAACTGACCATTTTCCCATTACAATTTTTGTTTAGCCAGTCAATATAGTCCATCAGGATTACCCTCCAGGGTTAAAGCAGTTTCTTCGGCAAATATGAATCCCGGCGTTCAAGCCAGCCTATTTAATCATTGCCTGAAACAAAAATCAAGAATGATATCATGGAAGATAGGCAATATTTAAGTTGGCGTGGAGTAACTCCGGTATCCTCGCCAATATGAAAGGCCCTGTCTATGTTGGAGTATATCGCCCTCAAAAAAAAAATCGTGCGTTTGCCCTGGATCGCCCGGAAAAACTTCTTGACATCGGCTCATTCGTGGTCTATAAATACATCTTTTAGTGGCATTGGGGAACCCTCTCAGTCCTCCACATCCATAGAAAACCCAGCCAAACTTTTGTCTCACCCTGGTCCCATCGTCTAGCGGTTAGGATAACGGCCTCTCACGCCGTAGACACGGGTTCGATTCCCGTTGGGACTACCAATAGTTAGCTCGAACCGGGGTATCCACCAGGAATTTTTTAATGCCGAACAACCGGTAAAAAAATACCCCTGTTTACAATCCTATTCTCTTGTCCGAAAAAATCAATTGTAACCGAGTGCAATACCTGCTTGAACCCGTTAAGAAAATTTCTTCCTTCTTGACAAGCGGGTTTCTGTGTTCCGGCCTTCTTTGGGCAAGCATTGGCTATGGAATAATTCGGGACGATCGAACAAAAAAAGCCGCCAATTACCTCAAATCAGGTATCAGCGGCTCCCATAATTTCTTAACAGACTGCTCCCGCCTATTTCCCAACTACAAGAACTTCAAAGCTCCCTTTTACCATCACCGGTCTCTGTTTAGCTCCCGCCGGGACAGGCGCTGTTGGCTGTTCAAACTGGGCGCCGGGCAAATAGATATGGTGAGTCTTGAGGTCAATCGCCATTGTACGAGACCCACGTTGCGTTGCCACATTGTCCACTACTTCAAACTTGCCCGGAGAAGATTCTCGTACTACCGTCAGGGTACCGTCGCCGTTGGCACTAAAAGCAAGTCCTGTAGCCGCGTCAAAGCCGTTTCCGTCAACTTTTTCACCGATTGGCGTTCTGGCAATTACTTTATGTGCCGTTGTGTCTAAAATCGTCATGATCTTATTATGGCAACCTGAAAATACTCTGTTATGTTCTGCATCCAGTCCCATGCCGGTAGGTTCGACGCAAGGGTCCAATGAAAACCTTTGAGATAACCGAATGTTGAGGCTGTCAATTTCCACGACTTCGTTGGTATCCTCGATATTGACGTAAACCTTTCCCTTACCGTCTGTTGCGGAATATTCAGGTTTTCCGCCGAGTGGAATTGTCTTCACAACCTTGCCAGAAACGGCGTCAATTACCGTTGTGTCTTGGCTTTTACCGTTAAAGGTAAAAACCTTCTTCGAAGCAGGGTCATAAATTATAGCATCCGGATTTACTCCGGTCTTAACTGTTCCCAGAACATTCAACGTCTTCAAGTCGAAGATAGTTGCTGAGTCACTTTTACCGTTGCTGGTATAGCCACGATTGAATTCAGGCGCAACAGCAATTCCGTGAACTCCCGGAGTGTCTGGGATATCGCCCACGACCTTATCAGTCTCAAGGTCAATTACCATGACATGGGTACTTCGAGATATGTACAGACGTCGGGCTGCCTCATCTACCGTGAGATAATCCCACCCCCCTTCGCCGCCGAGTTGAAGCCTCTTGATCACGTGGTAGCCGGAATCGCCGGCATAACAAGTAGCCGAGATGGCAATGACACAAAAGATTATGAATGATTTCATCGAATTGCTATTTTCTTTCAATAGTAAAGTGACCCTTAAGTTGATGACATTCACCCGAAACCGATAACCAGTAACCTGCAACCGGCCAGGCTCACCCATACAGGAGTTCCACCAGGCGGGTCAGGCCGAGGGATTCCAGCTTTTCCCTTTTCGGCCACCCGGTCTGAGGATCTAATTGCCGGATATCGTAGGTCTCTTGGAGCATCAAGTCCATATCCGGGGCCATTCCCGCGGCGGGACCGGCATCCAACGGGGTGGTAAGTCGGGGCGGGAGGGTATCGTCCTTAGTCGTCATCCCGAACAGGTTGGCGATACCCCGTTTCAAGTACCAGATCCGTTCTCCCGAGCGCATCACGTCATTCAAATCCAGATTCAATCCCGTCACCAGATTAAAGGCCTCCAGAGCATCGGTCATATTGAGCACCGACCCGCCCAGATTACAGAACATGGCGCCGTGATGGAAGAACATGCCGAGGTTCTGGCAAATGACATTCAGTCGGGCTTTGTCCCGGCTTTCCCCAGCCTCAATGGCCTCGGCCAATTCTTTCACCTCTTCGATAAAGATCATCCCGCCTTCCACCGGATAAGTCAGGCTGGACATGTGACAGGCCCCCCGGATGGAGGTGGCATAGGCAATGCCCAGTCCGTGAGATCCCCGGGGGTCGTGCATGGGGCTCTCCAGACCCTTGACCGTGGTTAGGGCGGCCGTGGCGCCTGGTCCTATTTGTTCCGCGGCCTGCTGGGTCCCCTGGGCAAACAAGTCTCCGACCCCTTCCCGGTGGGCGATCTTCTCAACCAGCGCGATCATAGCCTGGCCATTGCCCCAAGACAGGTCCAACCCATCCAGATCGTCTCGGGTCAGGAGGCCCTTTTCGTAGCATTCCATGGCAAAGGCCACCGTGCTGCCGCAGGTAATGGTGTCCAGGCCCATGGTGTTACAGATTTCATTGGCCTTAGCTACCACGGTCAGGTCATCATTCAGGCACATCGTCCCAAAGGTGGCCACGGTCTCATATTCCGGGCCGGGTCCTTTGGCGACCTGAAATGGGCCTTCCGTCACCTCGACTACCCGTTTACAGGCTACGGGGCAGGCAAAGCAGGATTTCCGCCCCACTAATAGCTTTTCATTGTAGGCTGGGCCATTAAGATTTTCCGCTCCATCCCACTCGCCCAGTTGCCAGTTCTTGATGGGCACGTCTCCCGACATCAGGCCCAGATCCATGTGGGAATTGGTCCCGAAACTTCTGAGCGTCTCCACAATGATGCTCTGGTCATACTTTTCCTTAAGCCGACCCTTCAGAACCTTCATCCCGTCGGGGTCGGCCAGGGACACTTTTTTCTTGCCGGCCACCACGACTGCTTTCAGTTTCTTAAATCCCATCACCGCGCCCATCCCGGTCCGGCCGGCGGCGTGAGCTTTGTTATTCAGGATGGAAGCAAACAGGACCAGGTTCTCTCCGGCCGGGCCGATAGCCAGGGTTTGGGGCAGATGTCCCCAGTCTTTCTTGCCCTGTTGAGCCAGGATATCCGTGGTTTGGTAAATGTCCTTACCCCAGAGTTTTTCGGCGGTCTTAATCTCCGGTCGGCCTTCGTGAATGTAAAGGACGACCGGCTCCGGGGCCGCTCCGGTGATAATGATGCCGTCATAACCGGCAAACTTCAATTCCGGGCCGAAGAAGCCACCCGCATTGGATTCACCCCAGATTCCGGTCAAGGGCGACAAGGAGGACACGGTAAACCGGGGGACGGCCGGCAACCTAACTCCGGTCAAAGGGCCGGTCATGATGATCATCGGGTTTTCCGGACTAAGGGCTTTAATCCCGGGACGGATTCGGTCCAGGAAAAACTTAGCGGCCAATCCGCTGCCGCCGATGTAATCCCGACACAAGTTTTCATCAAGCTCAATGGTGTCAAACGTCCCGGTGGTCAGGTCTGCCGTTAAAACTGCTCCCATATATCCATTCATCCGCTCGTCCTTATCTATATCGGATATTCCCTGGTCGAGAGACATCTTCAAAGTCCTTGATCCCTCTCCACGTCATACTGTTCATATCTGATCTTGAGGACAATGATGATGGCGACCAGAACCATGGTCACGCCATTGGCCAGAATAACCGGCCATGCTCTAATCAGCACGCCATAAATCAGCCACGAAACGGTTCCGAGGAATAGGGTCAGGAAGGTTACAAAAGAAATATCTTTGGATGACTTAGACTTCCAGATTTTGATCACCTGGGGTAGAAAAGCCGAGGTGGTGAAGAACCCCGCCACTAAACCCAAAACGGTAACAGAATCCATTTGCCGCGTATCTCCTATCTCGACTGCATCAATCTTTAATTGCCCATAATACAACCAACTAATGGTATTGGTCAACCGTTGTGCAACTGTCGGCAGGGCAACCGGATGGAATCTTAACATGTGCTTGCCCTGTGCCTTCCCGCAAATAAACAATTATGACCGTTCATATTATAACATTTGAAACAAGGGAAAACCAGCAAAGATCTAACCGGCAGTGAAAAGACATAAGTACGTCTGGGAGACAATGAACGGCTTAGGGTTCTCTCCATCTAAAGATTTAATGCGATTACCCGGCCAAAAAACTGTTGTGCACCGCAAGAAAATAATTTAAAAATGTAACTGGCCGCATTAAAGGGTGGTGGCGGTCGGCCGACTTCCCCGCGGTCCGGCCATTGGCCATTTTCTACTGGACGTATAAATGGATCCTATAAAATCAAGGTTGTACAAAGCCATCGGGTTAATCATCTTCACCTTTGCCTTTGGCTCAGTGGGCTATTACGTGGTCATGGGCGGCCAGGCCAGTTTTCTCGACTGCGTCTTTATGACGGTGATTTCCTTAACTACGGTGGGCTACGGCGATGTCCTAAACGTCATGGAATATTTGCCTGGTAAGATTTTTACCATGTTCCTGCTTATTTTCGGAATGGGGGTCATCCTGTACGGGATAAGCAGCATCACTGCCTTTTTCGTGGAAGGCGAGTTGGCCACACTTTTAAGGAGAAGAAGAATGATTAAGAAGATAGAAAAGTTAAGTGGCCATTACATCTTATGTGGAGCGGGCAAAACTGGTTTTTACATTGCCGAAGAGTTGATCAAAAATTTGTATCAGATTCTGGTCATTGAAAACGAGATGGAGAACATTGAACGGTGTCAAAAATTGGGTGAAATCCATTACCTGCTGGGGGATGCTTCGGAAGAAACCACGCTCATCGAAGCAGGTATCAGACGGGCCGCCGGCATTGTCGTCACTCTGCCTTCCGACAAAGACACCCTGTACGTGACGCTGACTGCTCGGATGATTAATCCGTCGATCAGGATCGTGGCTAGAGCCCAAGATGTCAAAATCGCCGAAAAGTTAAAGAAGGCCGGGGCCAACGCCGTAGTTTCTCCAAATAAAATAGGTGGGATGCGGATGGCTTCAGAAATGATTCGGCCGTCAGTGGTAAATTTCCTTGACGAAATGTTGCGATCACCCACCGCCGTCACCCGGATCGAAGAAATAAACATCAAACCCGGAAACAAATTCATCGGGAAGACCTTACGCGAACTTAATTTTAGAAACGCCTTTCATATCCACATAATGGCCATCAAGAAAGACGGGGAGACCAGTTTCGAAGTCCATTCCGATGAAAGCATAAAAGAAGGAACGACGCTGATCGTCATGGGAAAGGTGCTGGACATTCAGCACGCCAGATCAGAGGCCGAAAAACGGATTCACCCCCCTGGATGAGAGGAAGACATGCCTTACTCGTTGCGTGTGCTTGTTTCTGGTTGCTCGTTGTTAGAAAAACGGAGCGATTAGACAATGACACGCAACCAGAAATAATATATAAAAATTAAGGTTCAAAAGCTATGGTATCATCCTGTAAGGACCGAATTGAAATACCTATACCTCGTTCCACAACATCAACAAGCAACAAGAAAGGGATATCATTTTGGAAGAAACGCATCAAACCACCTGCGAAACCGGGCTCATGATCTGTGGCCGGACATGGGATCAATTCTTAATTGACGTAGAGAGTTTTCACGGATATCCGGCTCCGGGAGTGATCTTGGGCGGTTTCCTGGTCGACCTGGCCCTGGAGGAACTTAATCCGTCCGGCCTTTACGACGTCATCGTGGAGACCCGAAATTGTCTGCCCGACGCGGTGCAACTCCTCACCCCGTGCACCTTCGGAAACGGCTGGTTAAAGGAGTTCGCCACCGGTCGTTTTGCCATAACTGTTTATGATCCGGAAACATTGTTCGGGGCCCGGGCCTTTGTGGATTTAGCCAAGCTGGCCACCTTTCCCTTGCTTAACGATTGGTTTCTGAAGCTAAAAACAAAGCAGGAAATTTCTTCGCCGGACCTCCTGAGGACTATGAAGCAGGCCCATCGGGACATATTGTCCTATCAACGGGTCGTCCTCCTTTCGGCTATGCCCAAGATCAAGTCTGCTCGTCTGATTTGCCGGTCTTGCGGAGAGTCGTTACCGATGCATGAAGCCCTTGAAGTGGACTCTGCTCCCGGCCAGACGCCGGCCACCGGGCTTTGTCGTGTCTGTGCCGGAGAATCCTATTACGCGGTCGACGAATGAGATGAATTTACCGCCCGGTGATCCTATTTGATGATACAAGAAATCGCCGGCTCGGCCCAGGTTGCGCCCCCCCGCCTCCTTGACAACCGGTACAGGATGATTATTTTCTTATCATGAAAAACGGCAAAGAATTAACCAAAGAAAGGAGGGTGATGACTATGTTTAACCTGGTTCCATGGAAACAAACTGCCAGAGATGAGCTGGACACTTTCCGGCGGGAAGTGAATGGCATGTTCGACCGTTTCTTTGGTGGCTTTGAAGTGGCGCCTTTTGAAAAACGGAATTTCGTGCCCACCCTTGACCTGTCGGAAAATGAGAAGGAATACGTCGTTAAAATGGAGCTTCCCGGTATTGAATCCAAGGATATCGATATCTGCTTGTTGAACGACGTGTTGACCATCAAAGGTGAAAAAAAGGAGGAAAAGGAAGAAAAAGGCGAGACCTTTCATCGGGTGGAGCGTAGTTGCGGGGCCTTTTCCCGAAGTATCCGTCTCCCGGGTGGGGTGAAGGAAAAAGAAATCAACGCCTCATTTAAGGACGGTCTGCTTAAAGTCAGTCTACCCAAATCGGAAGAAGCAATTATCAAAAAGATTGAGGTGAAAACTACCTGACTATCCTTCACCATAGAGGTCTATAAGTATCCTGGGGTTGAGCCTATCCTCCCCCCAGGATTTTTTTTGCGACCTGATCAAGGCAAACTAATCAAGACAGCCTATTCAAGACAAACTAGCCGATAGCCGACTCCCGGTTCGGTCCGCAAATAGGTGGGACGCGCCGGATCAGGTTCTAATTTATGCCTTAACTGGTGAATGTAGATCCGCAGATAGTGCGATTGGTCACTCCCGGCCTGGCCCCACACTTCTTTTAATAATTGCCGATGAGTCACGACTTTGCCGGCGTGTTTAATCATCACCAGCATCAGCTTAAATTCAATCGGAGTCAGATGCACCTCTTGCTCAGCCACCCAAACCTGTCTCCCGGCCAGGTCCACCCGTATTTCTCCGGTCTGAAAGGCCGACTCATCTGTCTTAGAGCCGACATTAAGAGCATGGCGCAAGGCCACGCGCATCCTGGCCGCCAGTTCCCCCACACTAAAAGGCTTAATCAGGTAATCATCAGCCCCGGCATCCAGGCCGTTGATCTTGTCTTGCTCTTTTCCCCTGGCCGAGATGATGATAATCGGGGTATTAGTCCATTCCCGAACTCTTTTGATAACTTCCAGGCCGTCGATGTCGGGTAACCCCAGATCCAGAAGGATGACGTCGGGATTGTGTGATGCGGCTAAGCCGATGCCCTCCCCCCCAGTGGTCGCCTCGATCAATTTGTAGTTCTGACTTTGCAGGAAAGCCCGCAGGAAAGCCCGGATAGGGGCCTCATCTTCGATCACCAGGACGGTCAGTTCCGGAGATGACATATCATTCTTTCTTAGTCGTCAATACCTGGGAAGCCAATTGGCCACGCGATTATTGAAGTCAGGTCGTTGACAAAGCCCTGGTGTGTTTCTGAGGGTCTATTTTGAAGAAGGTAGTTGCTTGCTGAAGTTGCTTTGTTTGAGCTAACAGCTCCTGACTGGTGGAAGCCATTTCTTCAGCCGCGGCGGCATTTTGTTGAATCACCTGATCAAGCCGCTGAATGGCCTTGGAGACCTGTTCAATACCGTTTGTCTGCTCTTTACTGGAGGCATTAATCTCCTGGACCAGTTCGGCGGTTCTTTGGATATCAGGTATGATATTTTCGATCAACTTGCCCGCATGTTCAGCCACTGCCACACTGGTGGTCGACAGACCGCCTATCTCTTTGGCCGCGCTTTGACTACGCTCGGCCAGTTTGCGTACTTCCGCCGCGACCACGGCAAAACCTTTTCCTTGCTCACCGGCCCTGGCCGCTTCAATAGAGGCATTAAGCGCCAGCATATTTGTCTGTCGAGCAATTTCTTCGATGATCCGAACCTTTTCAGTGACACTCTTCATCGCCTTAACCGTCTCGAATACGGACCGACCACCTTCCTGGGCGTCCCTGGCCACTGCAATGGCTATCGCCGTGGTTTCCGCGGCATTGTCTGCATTGTGAGCCACTTTGCTGCGCATTTCCACCATGGAACTGGTAAGTTCTTCCACATTTGCCGCTTGTTCTATGGCGCCTTGGGACACGGCCGCGGCATTATGACTAATCTGTTGATTACCAGTGGTTACCTGGTCCGTGGCGGTTTGAACATTAACGACAACTTCCGTTAAATCCCTGACCATATCATTCATTGCCCCGGCTAATATTCCAACCTCATCTTTTCGATTAATGTCAAATTTGTCAGAAAAATCACCACTCGAAATCTTCTTGACAAACTTGATAGATTCGGCAATCGGTCTGGTGATGGAACGGGTGATAAATAACCCCAATACAGCCCCTAATAAAATACATATAGTAAGCAATATCATTATATTGTATTCAGTTTTTTGGGCGGTGCTCAGCATTAAATCATCCGTCATGATGTTCTTTTTGGCTTCTGCCCGAATATCGTTAAGAAGCCCTTGAATGGCCTGGGGAGCGGGAATGGTTTTCCTTACGTAAATTTCCTTACCGTTATTTTTATTTTTCTCTATGTCTACGGCTGAATCGTGAAGCTTCTTATGAGGCTCCTCAATTTTCTTGAAAAGCGGCGCCAGGTTCGGGACGAAATCTTCCGCCTCTCGTCTCCCGTCACCATAGAGCCATTTTCCAAAAGCGCAATTATGATCATTTGTTTCCACATCGAGCCGGGAGAGTTCTTTATCAATCAGAAACACACTTACTTTATTAACCCATTTGAGGTGGTCGACTTCTCTCTGGGCCAGCAATCCATCTAACTGGTTACCTTTAATAACGACACTCGCATGTCTAATGATGTTGGATATGCCGAAGAAGCTCAGGGTGCCAACGATGACCGTCAAGATCAGAACTGCCCCGAAA
>JADFYC010000097.1:0-9986 GCA_015233295.1 Deltaproteobacteria bacterium
CCCGGACCTTCTTCCGGTGGATCTGCTTGTCTGGCCGTCTGATCGTCCCGGCCGGTTATGTCATCCGATTCCGAGTCCGCGGGAGGCTCTGCCACTGGCAAATCGCCCGGTTCTTTATCCGAAGACTCATCTATTTCAGGTTCTACAGCCCGTTCACTAGTCTTATCTTTTCTGAACTTAAACCATTTAACCATATTTATTTCCCAAAAAATATTGTGTTATAGTATTCCGATGGGGGGTCCGGTCATTTCGGAAAAAAGCATCAGACCTGGGGCTCAAAGTTTATTCAGAAGGCACCGTAGTTTTATACTTTGTCATCCTGACCCTATTGAGGGTTTTGATCCGGACTGAGCTTAATCGGAACGCCCGCCGGTAACATAGTCTTTCAATTTTCAAATATCAAGAAGAATCTGGTCTTGGCCCGGCCAAATCCGGCTTCCCGGAAAAACAGAGGTCAAGCCGAGTTCAAGCTCCGTCATCCCGCTTAATCCTGACTCGCTTCAATTCAACCCGCCTTCCCGCTGCCTGGAAGTGTGTCGAATCCGGATCGATTGGCCGGATGATGATTAAGGACTAGAATCAGGCCAAAATTTCTTTGACATATAGCCACAATTCATATATACACGAGCTTCGTACTTGTAAGCGATCAACTGCCGGCGCTCATCAAAGGCAATAAGAATCGCTGGTTAATGTCTAGATGCGATAGATCGCGAAGCCGGGATTATCAATTTATTGCTCTTCACTGAACCCCGATCGCTAAGGGTGAATTGCTTACTCGTATTTTTTCTATTCCATTAATGGCTGTCGCTTGCTGACGATAAGGATGCGGAGTGTAAATGAAATATGAAGCCATGTTGCGCTCTTTAAAGGGCGACGTTGATCAAATAGACCGACATATCAGAGGGAACCTGAGTTCCCGGGTGCCCCTGATCAATGAAGTGGGTAATTACATCATCCTGGCGGGAGGAAAAAGATTACGCTCCCTTCTTTTCGTGCTCTCCGCCCGCCTCTGTGGATATTTGGGCCAGTTAAGTCACTATTATTCTACGATTTTTGAGTACCTCCATTCCGCCACCCTCCTGCACGACGACGTAGTCGATGGAGCTGACATCCGAAGAGGAAAGGCTGCGGCCAACATCGAGTACGGGAACCAGGCGGCAGTGCTGGTTGGAGATTTCCTGCTGTCCAAATCATTTTCCCAGGCGGTGGAAATTGGCGATATTCGGATGTTGGAAGTGCTGTCCAACACCACCACGATGATGGCCGAAGGGGAAGTGTTGGAGCTTGTCCACATCCTGAACCTGGCGATCACTCAGGAGGAGTACCTTCAGGTAATCATAAGTAAAACCGCCATCCTCTTTTCAGCGTCCTGTCATATGGGGGCGATCTTCGGTCGGGCGGATAACGCCAGACAGCAAGCACTCAAAAGTTATGGGCTTAACCTGGGAATCGCCTTCCAGGTGGTAGACGACAATCTTGACTATACGTCCAACGTGGCGGAATTCGGCAAACCGGTTGGCAATGACTTAAAAGAAGGGAAAATAACTCTCCCCTTGATTATTGCCATGAAAGATGGGACGACCGAGGACAAGACAGAGCTGGCTTCTTTGATCAAGAAACGTGATTTGACCGAAACCGAATTCACCCGCATCCGGGACCTGGTCAACAAAACCGACGCACTGCCCAAAGCTCATCAAATTGCCTGGTCTTACATCGAAAAAGCCAAATCCGATCTGGATGTATTTCCCGATTCTCCGGAAAAAACCCTTTTTCTGAATCTGGCCTCGTATGTGGTCGAGCGGAAGAAATAGATTACCTCAATCTGGATGCGTTCATCGTATCAATCACCTGGCCCCAATAGCCTTGGCCGTCGGCTTCGGTCAGGCGCTTCCGGATCGTTTTGACCTTTCTGCCTTTATGGCGCGTGCTTCTCTCCCCCCCGGTTTCTCTTCGAAGGCGTCAGCCTTATCCAGCTTATCTTGCTTATTCAGGACACTCCCAAGTGAATGAACAATATCTTGAAAAAACAGAAAAAATAACTATTGGACTACCTACTCGGACCCTCGTCGCGGTCCTCCACCTGCCGGTTCAGCCGCCACCCTGGTCCCTGGTCGTTATCTCGCACGGACTTTTCAGTTCCAAAGACAGCCCCAAGTTAACGGAGTTGGCCCGATCATTGGCCCTGGCCGGTTGGGCCGCTATACGATATGATCACATGGGTTGTAACGAGAGCACAGGCAGCCTCAGAGAGACCACCTTTGAGAGTAGAATGGAGGACTTGAGCGCAGTAATCGACTCTGCGGGCCGGGATGGACGGATGAGCGACGGGCCGGCCTTGGTGGGCAGTTCCATGGGTGGGACAATTTCTTTGGCCTACTCCGGAACCACAGGGGGGATTAAAACCGTGGTCACCTGGGCAGCTCCTTTTGCTTTCAAAAGCTTGCGGTCAGGTGCTCCTGGTCTCGACCATCCAGACATGGCCGACTCCTTCTATGTAAGCTTGAATCGGGTTGATTTGACTTCGTTACTCCCCCGCGTCAACAATGCCCTGGTTATCCACGGATCCGATGACGAATTGGTTCCGGTAGACCAGGCGCGGCACATTTTTGAAGCCCTACCGCCGTCTAAAAAGCTGGTCATTGTTGATCAGGGAGACCACCGGTTCACTCGGCGGACGGACCTAGATCAGGTCTTTAACCAGACCATCGGATGGCTGCACCAGCATTTCCGCGGCCGCGTTGTTTGACCCCAGGATAAAGTATACCGCCCGACCCCAGGCCATAGCATAATCCGCAGATTGCGCTGATTTGCGCAGATTAGAAAATACAAAACAATTGGATACAGGTCTCAGTCGGACAAATTTCAGCAAATGATCACATTCATCTGTGGGTCTCTTCCATGGGTCTCTTCCATCTGCGTTCATCTGCGAAATCTGCGGATTCATCTTTGCCTCCCAATTAGTAACACTTGTCGAACTCAGGTTAAATAAATCATGACTTGCTATTGCCCTGGCTCATCAAAAGCAATTGCCGGTTCAAAGCCTCATCTTCAATCCGGTTAAGAAATTTGACATTTAAACCCACCTTGCCTTCTTCCATCGGAGAAAAACCTCTGACCAAACCCATGACCTTAATCTTGGAAAAACCTCGACCTTGGGCCACGGGTAATTTAGTTTCAAAAAGAAGCGCATTTTTCTTTTGGCGGTCCTTGGCGTCAATAGTCATTCTCATCCCCCCCAGAGAGATGTCCTCAAGCCGGCCCGCCAATGGCTCCTGGGTCAGGATTTCTTCGTATACGGGATGGATTAGTTCACTGATATCAAACGATTGATCTCCATCGGGCAATGGTCCCACATGTCTGGTCAGGTAGTCACAGTAAGACACGCCTATTGCCGAGTCTTCCATATGTGCACTGGAATATTCCCTAATCAACGAAGCGGACTTTTCTTTTATCTCTTCAAACACTGATGGCGGGACCGGGAACGCTTTTACGCCGACCTGCGACGTGAGTTTAAACCGCTGATCAAACCGTGGATCCCTAATCTTGAACCAACTACAGACCAAATCTCTGCGAACGAAAGAGACCTGTAAGACAATAAGACGGACAAGCTTGGGATGTTCAACGATGATCAATAGGCGGTCGTTCTTAGAAATATTTATGTGCTGAGTAGTCTCCAATCCGACCGTATCCTTGCCAAAAGACGATAACGCTCCTGAAAACCGCTGCTGCCCCACCAACAAGGTAAGTTTTTTATTTTTCTCAACAAAATCTCGCAGAACTTCCCGATTCAACTTCATCAAACTGGGAATCTGATCCATGGACTTGGAAAAAAACGAATCTATTCCGCCATCCAGGGGAATTTGCACATACCTTTTGGCCTGTTCGCCATTCTGGACCTGCCCCATATCACCCTCCCCGTGCAGTCACCGGCACTCTTATTGAGCATTGTCCGGTTGCGCCACCGCTTCGTCTCTAATTCCAGCCGATGGACGTGTGGAACGGAACCAGTCCTGCCAACATCAATATATTTAAATATATTACCACGAAGAAATGCAGCTTAGAGATACTCCGCCGGATTGATTCCCCACTTTTCCGGTACGTCAATGTCGACTATGGACCGAGAGCGGCCACCTAAGACAACTCTTTCCTTGGCCAGGTTCAGAACTTCCTTTTTGGAAACCGGCTTCCGGCTACTGTCAAACAGGATGAGCACCTGAGGCTTGAGCAGCTTATCCGGGTTGATGTCGACGACCAGGCCCATTTCACCTGTATTCAATTTAACCATACTGGCAATGGGATACACTCCGACACACTTGATAAAATTGCCCAACAATTCCGGATCGAAGTGATCTTCTCGGTTTGCATACATGATCTTGACGGCGGCGTGGAGCGACATACCTTCACGGTAAACTCGGTCACTGGTCAAGGCGTCATAGACGTCGGCCAAACTGACAATTCTGGCCAGCAAGGGGATCTGGCCACCCTTGAGGCCTTGGGGATAACCTAGCCCGCCATATTTTTCATGATGGGATAGAGCACATTCTAGGCTGTATGAGGAAAGGTCGCTGGAGTCCTTCAATAGCTTGTTTGTCAGGACCGGATGCATTTTCATCACTTCAAACTCTTCTTCCGTTAATCTACCAGGTTTATTCAGAATATGGCTAGGAATTGCGACTTTCCCTAAGTCATGGAAGATCGCGCCCATTCCCAGGTGCTTAAGTGCCGCCTTGGAAAGGCCAAGCGTTCGTCCGACAGTCAGGGACAGGACGCAGACATTAACGGAATGAGTGTAGGTGTATTCATCGTATGTTTTGAGCTTGATCAGGGTGGTGGCGGCACTCCGATTACGGTAAACACTTTTTATCAGCTCATCCACATTTTCGGATACTTCTTCAAAATTAAGAGGAACTTGTTTCTGAGTCTGCTCGATGAACGAACGGATATTCTTTAACGTGTCTTTATATACCGCTCTGACGTTCTCCATTTCCCGGCCCAAAGGGACGGGATCGGACGCCGGTACAGGAACGGCATCCAACAGGCTGATTGACTTAGCCGATGCCTCACCCGTCGGACTCCCTGCCGTAGCAGCTTTTTCTTCGGTCGATGCCTGAGACTTTGAGATACCTGAAGCAATCTTAGACGCGTCCAGGTCATCTATGGATTCGGGGACATCAATTCCCCTTTTGACATTTATTTTTACGGACATGATGCCGTATTTCTTGATTAATTCTATTTCTGCGGCTGACTTAATCAACTTTTTCTTAGTGACAAAAGGATGATTAACCCAAGAGGTGCACATATCTTCGATATACATGCCCGGCTTCAATGATTTAACACTAATTTCTTTGATCATAAAACTCACCCCAACAGTATTCTATTGTGTCTCACAAACAATTCAACTTAGTTTTTCTCTGCAAGGAATCCCCGGTCAGCCGGTAAGCGCCCGGCCCGAACCAGACGAATCATTATTGGGTCATCACGATCCTGCCGGACATGTCTCCCGGAGAAGCAGCTGGCCAAATGGTGTTGATTAAAAGCTGAACACATAGCCTCGATCATTATGCCCCGCTTTCAGCTACCTAATTGCTTATGCAAATATTATGCCAATATGTATTTTAAGAAATAGTTCTTATATTTAAGACACAACGACTCCGGCTGGGTATGGCCGGGATCACTATCTGGCAATTATGCACAAGTTGGTTGTGCAAATCTGCGCATGGGGAGCGTGATTGTTCCCTCTCTGGAATGTTTATCTTTATATCCGATCAAGTTGCAGGGCGTCGACGAAGGCAGGCATCTAACAGATCTGCACAGCAGAAAACGGAAGGAATCAGGCCGGAGGGTTCATCATCATTAACGGAAAAACTTTCTTCTTCGATGACGGAAGGTGTGATAATTCATATTCAGTAACTGGGCGGCAGAAGTCTCATTACCATGTGACATCTTCAGAGCCACAGCGATGAATCCTTTTTCGATGGCTCGCAGTTTGTCCATAAGGTCGATCCCGGTGGGTGGGATGGGGGGAAGGGGAACGGAAGGCGATCCTGGGATTTGCTTCTGTTCTGTTTGCTTTTGCAGGCCGAGATCATCCAAACTCAGTTCCGGGCCATCGCTTATTAGAACACTTCTTTCGATTAAGTTTTTTAGTTCTCGAACATTTCCGCGCCAGTTGTATGCCTCCAACGCCTTTTCTGCTTCCAGAGAAATCCCGGCAAAGGGTTTTCCCAGTTTCCGACCAAACTCACCTAAAAAGTATCTGGCCATAGGGATAATATCTTCACGCCGTTCCTTCAAAGACGGAAGATCTATCCTAACCACGGCTATCCGGTAGTAAAGGTCCCGGCGAAAAAGGCCCTGCTCCAGCAGCTCATTGATATCCCTGTTAGTCGCGGTCACAATCCGCGTTTGAACGTTTCTTCTGGTTATACCTCCAACCTTATAATATTCCCCATCTTCTAAAAAACGAAGCAACTTCGCCTGAGCGTCCGGAGTCAACTCACACACCTCATCCAAAAACAAGGTCCCATTAGCCGCCTGTTCCACCAACCCCTTTTTCCCGGATGGATGGGCGCCGGTGAAAGCGCCTTTTTCATATCCGAAAAGCTCGCTCTCAACCAGATCCTTGGGCAAGGAAGCACAGTTAAAAGTAACGAACGGGCCTCTAAAGTTAGGACTCTTGTAATGGATGGCGCTGGCCAACAGCTCTTTCCCGGTACCTGTTTCACCCGTGATCAGGACCGAGGTGTTCGGGCTTCCGGCCACCTTCGAGACCAACTCCATGACGTTGTGAATGGCCTTGCTTTCGCATATGAGACAGGGTAGATTATCCTCGATCAGCTTTTCTTGGAGCAGTTGAATTTCCTTACGCATCCGAATCGTTTCCAAGGCATTTCGGAGACTGACCAGTAAGGCATCCGTGTAGAGGGGCTTCACCAGGTAATCATGGGCCCCTAGTTTCATGGCTGAGATGACGGTGTTGATATCTTCAGAGGCCGTGATCATGATGACCACAACATCTGAGTCAATGGTTTTAATCTGTTGAAGCGCTTCAATCCCAGTCATGCCCGGCAGTCCAATATCGAGCAGCACCAGGTCGGGAGGCTCGACCCTTATCGCTTCAATGGCCTCCTCCGCGGTCTCAAAATCTTTGACCCGGTAATCATGCTTTAAGGCTAAGGTGATTCCTTTGCGAACAGTCGATATATCATCTATCACATAAATAGTATAATTTATCATCGCTACTCCCTGCCCTGACCGAACGGCATGACGGTAGAACTCCACATCCGCCCTACCAGTGGATAACTGTCGCCTCAAAACATTTTCTTCCAAACCAAATTATATTTATAGTACATAATGAGACAAAAATGGGACAAAAAATGTCAATGTAGAATAATCTCATTGTGATAACTGAAGTTATTCTTCAACCCATTGGGGAAAAAACCTTCCGCCATCGATTTAAGCCAAGGCGAGAGTAAGGGGTCAGCGATAAACCATTCAATCGGGAACCGAACAAAAAAACCCCGAAAAATATGACTACCAGGAGGGCTATGCCTATGATTACCCAAATTAATATTCTTTGGCGGGGCGGTTGGTCTGCCTGTCCTTTAGATTCAAGGGCGTGGCGAAAAAATGCTACTTTTGCCTCCATCATCACCCAATGGGCCTGGATCCGATCGGCCTTCGAGTCTGTCCCGGCCAAGCCGGATGCCTGGGTGATTTGGTCAATCCCCATAGACAGGTCTCGAAGTTGATCGAAGAAACAATCGGGTTCATCTACTCCCGGAGATAGTTTTTAAGCAACGCCCCCAGCCGACTTTAAAGCCACACTCACTTGACCAGCCAGGCATTCGGCCTGGGCCATCAAATTCACCGGATCCTCCTCGTGCATCATCCCGTCCGCCATGCGGAGGAGACGCCGGGCATATCGGGCACATTCAATGTTGTGGGTGACCATGATCACGGTCATGCCCTGTTCATTCAACTGACGCAGCAGGTCCATAATTTCAGCCCCGGTCTTGCTGTCTAAGTTGCCGGTCGGCTCGTCGGCCAGAAGCATAGGCGGTTGATTGACAATGGCCCGGGCAATGGCCACCCGTTCCTGTTCGCCTCCCGAAATCTGACTGGGCAAGCGATCGGCTTTATTGCTCAGGCCCACCCGGCCCAAGGCATCCAGGGCCAGGACCCGTTTCTTACTGCTCTTGATGTTGAGCGTAGTCAGGGGCAGCATGACGTTTTCCACCACCGTCAGATAGGGTATCAGGTTGAAACTCTGAAAGATGAACCCCACGAATTCCCGTCTAAAGTCGGCCCGTTGTTCCTGTTTCAGGGCGTAAACGTCAATGTCTTCCACCAGAAATTTTCCCGACGAAGGCGTATTTAACGCGCCCATGATGGACAGCATGGTTGATTTGCCTGATCCCGACTCGCCCATGATGGAAATAAAGTCGCCTGACTCGAGTCCAAAACTGACGTCACGCAATGCGGTTACGGCCGCCTCGCCTTGACCGTAGATCTTCATCAGATTTTCCGCTCTTATATAACTCATATGTACCTCCCAGGCCGTTCAGGCCGGAATGACATGCATAAAATCACCTTGACCCGTTCCGCAGCCGATTCTTCACCGGACCCCTAAATCGAGCGCAGAGCCTCGTTGGGATCTAGCCGCGCCGCCAGCATGGCCGGATAAATACTGGACACAATGCCAATCAGTACGGCCAGGGCAAAAGCCCCCGCGGCCAGTTGGGGATCAAAGGGCACCAGGACATCCCCCTGACTCAAAAACTTGACGGCGATTTTAGTTGCCCCCAATCCAATCAAGTAACCGAATATCCCGGCTATGGCGGAAATAGTCCCCGCCTCCAACAAGACAATCCGGATAACGTGGCTCCGCCGGAATCCGATGGCCCGCCAGATCCCGATTTCACCGGTCCGTTCCCGGACACTGCCCATCATGCTGACCAGGACCATCAATCCGCCGACCAGGAGGACAATAATCGACACGGCATAGGAGAACTTCAAAAAATGCTGGAGGGTTTCCATGCGGCTTTTGACCACCTGTTGAATGGCCATCACTTTGGCCCCAGGCAAAACCCCGGAGATCTGTTGGACCATGTCATCGATGGGGCAGGCGTTGCACAAGGCGGCCACCTCGGCCATGGAAATCCGCCCCTGTTTGCCAAAGATGGCCTGGGCCACCTCCAGTCGAGTGAAGACCAACTGGTCGTCCTGGGAGCCGGTAGATTCGAGGATCCCGGAAACGGTCAGGGCCCGATTGTTCACCTTCACAGGGCTGCCCATCTTAAGATTCAAGACTCTGGCCGCGTCCGTCCCCAGCAGAATGCCGTTGTCGCCGGGGTTGCTACCCTGGACCTTCCACCAGGGCTTCAGTATCTTGGCCGCCTGGAAATCAATCCCGGCCAGCAGGACCCGGTGGCCGGCCACCTCAATCACGCCTAAGACCATGGGGCCGGTGGCCGCGACATTGGCCGCGTTCTTAATAGTCTTGATCTTAGCCAGGTCTTTTTCCTGAATCTCCTGCATTTCAAAGGACACGCCACCCACTGCCAGCCCGCCGTAGGTCAGAGATAAGCTTTCAGTCTTGGGGACGATCAGGATATTGGCTCCGTACTTCTCCAGTTTATGGTTGATATCATGGGTCATGGCCTGAATCAGACTGATCAGGGTGACCATGGTGGCCACACCGATCAGAATCCCGGCCAGGATAAACCCGGCTTTGGCCTTCCGGCGCCGCAGATTCTTAAAGGCGATATCTTTTAGGGTCATGGCTTAGCTCCTTTTGGAGAAGTCGAAGTATTTTTTCCCGGACAGAATGTCGTTGATGGTAATGACCACATCGGAACCGACAACCTGGCGGTGCAGGGCGGAGGGGTTGCATCCTCCAGTGACATCATTGACTTTGGTGGAAGGAAAATGGCGGCCACAATTCCGGCAGACCATATCGTTGCCATCTTGATAGTACCCTTTAC
>JADFYC010000097.1:10029-10503 GCA_015233295.1 Deltaproteobacteria bacterium
CCTCCATCGGAACTTTTCATCACAAAATATTTAACGGTCAAGCCATCAGGGGTTTTGTACTCAAAAAACTTAGCCTTTCCATCATTGAACATGGCCACCGGATAAGCTACCTGCGGGGCCGCGGCATCCGCCACCGAAGCCGGAGCGGGAGCACCAACCGGACCGACCTCAGGCTGGGCCACCGGCATGGCTTCAAATTTGGGACCCGACCCGGTTGTCGCCTGATTTACAGGTTGTTCCACCTTATTGAAGGAGTACAACACTCCGGCCCCAATGAACGCCACCGCGCAAACCATGACAATAATCAAGGGAACACGATTTTTCTTTCCCGTGCCCAATACCGCGGTTTTTTTATCCATGGTCGGATCAACGGCCGATTTACTAACTTTTGAGGACATGGTAATCTCCTTAGATATCTTTAAGTTATTTCAAAATAGTTCGGACTGACATCCCAATGTTGTTGAATTAAGGCAA
>JADFYC010000098.1:0-5046 GCA_015233295.1 Deltaproteobacteria bacterium
ACCATGGCCTTTTTCTGATGGAACGATAGAAAGTCGATAGCTTTGGAAGTCGGAGTTTGAAACTCATCCGGGGCCTTCACCAGATCTTTTCGGGTGCCTCTTTTCTTGATCATGAATACTCCCCTACTTAAAATTGACAGGTAAATCTCGGCTGGTGTTGCCCGCCTGAGTGTTAGTCATCACCGTTCTCGATACTCGATGGCGAGACCGGAATTATCAAAGAATTGCGGCCTGGTCAAGCTTTTTATTGTTCCGGTAGGTCCTGGTTAGTTCACCCGGCTACCAAGACGCTCACCTAACTCAATGTGGCTCCAGGCTATTCGAGCGGCACCCAAGGTACCGGCATCATCCCCCAAAATGCCTTTTAGGAGTTTCAAGTTTTCTGGAGGTAAAATGTGAGATCGACGCTTGATCTCTTCCCGCATCGGCCCGATAAACAGGTCGAAGGCACCGGCCATCCCACCGGAAAAAGCGATCATTTCCAGGCCCAGTAGATTGTACAGATTAACCGCGGTCAAGCCCAAAACCCGTCCAACGCGTTGAAAAACTTGGTTTGCCAGGGCATCTCCTTTAAACGCTGCCGTGGCTATTATTTCCGCAGTGAGCCGATCCCCATTTTCATTAATCAGGTTTTCCAGCACCGGACTGCCGCCTTGAGCTAACAGTTCGGAGGCCATCCTGACAACACCGGTAGCCGAAGCAATAGTCTCGAGGCAACCCGTGTTGCCACAATTACATAACCACCCTTCTGGATCCACAGTGATATGCCCGATCTCTCCCGCACAACCAAATGGACCAGACCAGACCCAGCCATCCAGAATCAGACCCCCACCGATTCCCGTGCCCAGGGTCATGACCAAAAACGACTGGAAGGTGCGCCCGACACCCAGCCACCCTTCCCCAAAGGCCGCCATGTTCGCGTCATTTTCCACCACGACCTGGTATCCGGTCATTTCGGAGAGGCGCTCGGCCAGAGGCACGTTACGCCAACCGGTCAGATTAGGGGACACCATGACCACTCCGGCCCTGGCATCGACGGCTCCGGCCACGGCCAGTCCCACCGCCCGAATCCGCCAACCTTGATCAGCCTGAATGAACGATGTCAGCTCATTAGCCAGGCGAGATATCACCGCATCCGGACCTTCATTGGCCCGGGTGGCGATCTTCCGATGATCAAGGATCTGCCCTTCCCGGTCAATCACGGCTAATTTGATGTTAGTCCCGCCGACGTCAATACCAAAGACACAGTCCATAGATTAGGTGGCCCCGCTCCTGGAAAACATAGATGAAGAAGTTATACAATCGATTAGCTTTCCGTGGTAAATTTAGAGCTAAAAACAAGCTGTTAATGCATTCACTGCACCTCATTGCCGGTTGTCTCGAGATCACTACCACGGGGTTGTCATTGCTTTTACTTAACACTGAAAGTCTGCTGCGCTCTCTTACCAAATTATTATCCCCCTTAACGGGGGATGGTAAAGCAACCAATACACATAAATCAAACACTTTACACCTGGCATTTAATCACCTCGAACATACCCACGGGGCTGCCGCCAGGCGTAACGCCGAGGTGAAAAAGCAATTTCATTCTACTCCAAAGAGAAGATTTTTTTCACGTCTATTAGCGGCACTTCCTCGTTATTGTCAAGTTTGACCTTACCGGAGATAATCTGGTTGCCGGTCGAAAATTCCCCTGACCTGACTTTGTATCGTGTGGAATCAGGCTCCTGCCAGATAAACAGAACTCGATACTGGCCTTCATGCATCAGGAAAACAAGCCCATTAACCTTGGTCATGTCATTTGGATCAAACTCTGAAATCAAACCTTCCGGGATAATAACCCGGGGAATAACTAACTCCTTTAATTCGGCTTTGTTCATTTCAGCGATAGGGCCGATGAAGTCCTTGTTTAGATTTCCAAACAACGGCTTGATATCTTTGAGCATGATATAATCACGGGCAGACAGGGTCTTGGCCTTCCCGGAGGATATCTTCATCTCCCGAATAAATGATTCCGCAGGCAAGGCAAATATTCCCGACCCCAGCGCGGCCAGACGCACCTCAGCCGGAAACCCGGTCGGCGCGTTGGCTGCAGCTTTTGCGGCAACTTGTCCGCCATCCAAATCACGGGGGCGGTCTTCTCCCCCCTCCAGGATAAAATCGAGACCACTTTCGGTAGAAGATGGTGGTCCGATTTGTCTGTCAGGTTCGGTCACGTGTTCCTGTCCCTGGTAGTCTGGGGATGATGGTTCATCTGACAATTTTGACTCAAAAAGAGGCGGCGGAAAGGAAAAGCCGGATTCATCCAGCGGCAAATCTTCCTTGACCCGGTCCAGGTACTCCGCCATGGCCTTAATGGGATCATATAGACTGTATACATATCGTCCTAAGGCCAGCAGTCGATCTTGATCCGGGATATCCGACGGCTCTACTGCAACCGGAGTTGCCGCCGATATCGGGTCAGGCGCCGGGGTGCCGGTCGGCATGGCTGAAATGACTTTAGGTAAGCGATCGATCAGTTCTCCGACCAAGTAAATGGCGGAAGTAATCTCAGTTTGAGTTTTTTCCAGGTAGGTATACAGCTTTTTCAACTGAGGCGTGGCGCTCAACTTTTCTTTAAGCGGCTCCAATCGACCGATGTTTTTTTCAAGCTGTTGAAAACCCGCTTGCAAAGAGATCACTACGTCCTTTAGAGAATCCGATGGAATTTGTGTGGCCGGCATCGCGCCTCCAGCCCCAAGAATGGGAGGTTCGGACGGTTTCACTTCTTTTCGTTTGGCCGGTTTGACCGGCAGAGACTCCATTTCTGCTGGGAGTTCTCGCGCCACTGGGGTAACCGGGCGAATAATTTCAGGGCTAATTTCCTCCTCCAGCCTCATTTCCACGACGGTGGGTTCAGGCGGGGCAACCCCAAAAGCCGGGGGTTCTTCAAAAGGCATGGGTTCGATGACTGCAACCGGAGGAGGTAACTCGGGCTCCGGCGGCGGCCCAGGTTGTTCAGCAACTAGCGGACTTTGCTCCAATATAAGAGTCTCATTAACTAACGACACCGGCTCTTCAGGAGGCACGGGGACCTCGTCCGCCAGAGGCAGTACTTGAGGAGGCGGTAATTCCAGCTCCAGCTCCTTGAACAAATCGAATGGTTCCATATCAGAATCGGTATCAATCTTAGATTCTATGGCGGGAGTCTCAGTTTCTCCCTCATCAAGGACCAGTTCAAGACCCAGGGGTGCCTCTGCCGGCGGTTCGGTTGCCTGCTGAAACGCCTGTCGGGATGGAGTGGGCATGTCGAATGGAGTCTGGTCGAAGTCCTTTTCTTGGACATCTAATTGAAGCGACGGCAGTTCTTCTGCAATTTCTCCAACAGCTACTTCCAACCCAGCCGCAGCCTGACGCGGAATCACCTGGGGGCGGGCCTCCGGCGTAACTTTGGCCGGCCCGGCTGGTTTTACCTGGCTAGGCTCCGGCATGGCCGCTCTTCTTTTTTGGATTTGATCCGCCTCCAGCTTGACTTTCCGGAATTGTCTGGAGAGCTTGTTAACTCTTTTGATTATTTCCTCATCAGATAATTTTTCCCGGGTCAAGGTTTCCAATTCCTGAAGCGCGCTACGGAGAAATTGGATGGCCGAGACAGGAGTTTCAGCCCCCGTTGCTTTTAGAAAGCTCAAAACGTTGATGATCATTTTCAGGACATTAAAGATATCTTGTCTGGCCGATAGAGGATCCTTCAACAGGCGGGCTTGCGTTAAGGATTTGGAGATATTCTCCGGACTGATCTCCCACTCCAGACTGAGCAGGCAAGCCTTGAGTTCTTCCAACGAGATGGCCTTGGGTCTTGTTTTTTTGGCCGGCGTCACCTGTGGGGCATCAGTCACTAGAGGTGCCGCCGCAACTATTTTGGGTGGTGCAATCGGCTGCGCTTCAGGTGGCCCGGGGGGTTGGGGCGGAGTGAGTTGTGCCGGAATAAAGAGAGTATCAATGGCTCGATCAATTTGTTCTTCAAGACTGAGTGGTGATGGCGATACTTCGGCGGCGGTTCCCAAATTAGGTTCCGGCCGGCCGGTTTTAGAGTCTGGTTTCCCGTCTTCTTTGACCTTAGCCATTCTCCCGGCAGTAGAGTCGAAGTCCGGCTTTTTATCTGAGACCAATTCAGCTTCCAGGTCGATACCACCGACCGGGACAAAAAGACGGTCGATGGCGTTCTCTATGTCTTTTTCCATGGCCTCCAGATCAAAGCCTTCTGGGGTAGTTCGATCTTTGGTCATAATTTCTCACTTTTTGGAGGCATTGTCATTTGCCAGGCAGGCTGCCTTAGACTATTAAAATAAATAATTAGATCATCTCAAGCGATTAGTTGCAGGAAAACATTCGAGTTTGGTACCGGGACGCAAAGCGACGGAATTCGATGGAATTGGCAATAGTGCCCCAGATAACGGACTGCGACTGGATTTTCCGAGCCAACCACTCCAACCGGGCCGCACCCTTGGCCGGCCGGGTTGACCTAACGCTTTAGTAGTTTTTCATGAACTTGTTTTACGGTGATTTTGCTTATTTCTCTTAATGTCTCAAACACCCCGGTTCCTTTGATGGCACTGCCCGGAAAAGACGGAACATGCAACTGACTATTCAAGTCTTCGTCAAGTTCTTCAATGGTCATAAGAGGGATCTCGCCATCGGCCAAGTCCCTTTTGTTATATTGTAGAACTAAAGGAATCCGGGTCATATCCAGGTTTTCGCCTCTGAGATTTTCCTCTAAGTTGGCCAGGCTCTCTAAATTGTTGGCCCGCCTGACGCGTAAGGAGTCTGCCACGAAAACCACACCATCAACACCCTTTAACACTAGTTTTCGACTGGCATTATACATTACTTGCCCGGGAACAGTGTAAAGCTGGATTTTAATACTCATGTTGTGGATTGATCCCAAGGACAGGGGAAGGAAATCGAAAAAAAGTGTCCGATCACCTTTAGTATCGATGGATACCATTTTCCCCCGGACATTTTCGGTCATGGCCTTGTGAATATCCAGAAGGTTGGTGGGCTTGCCGC
>JADFYC010000098.1:5134-10428 GCA_015233295.1 Deltaproteobacteria bacterium
TTCAGCTCTCTACTCTTTGAAGTATTTCCTGGAGTTTTTTGATCGTCTTTTCCACTTTCAACCGGATTAATCCCAGGGAGACGTCTTTACCAAATAGGGTAATCAAGATGTAGTTCTCGCCCACACTGGTGAAGTGGATATTCTCATGACGGCCCTTGTGAAAAAGCAGGGAGAACTCTTCCTCTCCGATAATTCTAGCAATTTCAGCAGTTGCCCCAAAGTTGGCGGCAGACAAAGCGGCCAGCGAGACGACGTCCAACGTCATGGGATTTCCGCAGTTAACGATCAGATTAGCCGCCCGGTCAATCAGCAAGACGCAATCAGCGCCCTCGCGGACAAGATTTTCGCTGATGCACTTGTACATTTCTTCGATATCTCTTTTAGATAAGACCAGATCCACGTTTACCTCCGGGGTAAGACGGTCCCGATATATTGGCATTGAATCATATTTGGTTGCAATTTTGCCCTGCAGGTCCAACTTAGCTCGAACTAGATTAAAAGATTGACCCTTCGTCAAGATAGTCCGTCAAAATATAGCCTGTCGACCCTGACGGACGCATTAACAATATTGACGCATTGGACTAACAATAACGTTATGCAATTCTACCATGAAAAGTCAACATGTCAATCATAAAGATTCAACCCCCGCCGATTTAAAATGAGTAATCACCCAAAGTCATCTTGAGTCTATTCAGGTATAGCAAGTATCAAGCGATGCGGGCCGCTCGTGGTATAATTTGCTTTGAACCGTTATAATTGTCCCTTTTTGAGGTGACATAATTGCTGGTTACTTGTTGCTTGTTGTTTTTAACGAATAACCAGTACAAGGAACCCTCAACTGGTATTCTTGGAAGCGTCAAATATAGCCGTGCCAAGTATATCTGATCCAGTTATAGGAGAATTCGAAAAGGCCGGTTGCGGTTGCCCCTCATTCCACGATTCTTTTTACTGATATTATTTTTTTGTTTCTTTTCAGCTCGTTGGAAACTTCCTCCAAATGCTTTAAATCGAGTACCTCTATAAGTAGTTTTATTATTATATTATTATCGTCGGTGGCATGCATGTCAGCCTCTTTCACACTAGCCTCAGAATTGCCCAGCGCCGCGCCGATAATAGTCAAAAGAGACTTGTCTCGTTGTGCCAGGACCTGCAATTGGACCGGAAACATCTCCCCCTTATCCAGGTCCCAGGTAACTTCAATCAGCCTGTCCCGTTCCACGTAGCTGAGGGAGGAACAGCCCTTTTTGTGGATAGTCACGCCCCTTCCCCTGGTTATGAAACCGACAATGTCTTCGCCTGGAAGCGGCCGGCAACAATTCCCATGCCGGATCAACATGTTATCCACGCCTTTAACTTTTACTGCGTCCTTCCCCTTCTTGGTGATTTTTTTCACCATTTTGTCGAAAAGAGCGCCAACGACGTTTGATTTGGCCGGCGGTTCTTCCTTCGGGACAAGACGGCCGACCAGTTGCCGGGCGGTGATTTTGCCGTAGCCCACGGCAGCCAACAGGTCTTCTACGGTAACGTAAGATAACTCCTTGGCCACGTTGAGTAGTTCTTCCGTTTTCAATAACTTACCCAACGACAAATTGTGGCTGCGAAACTCCTTCTCACAAATTTCCTTACCCAAGGCGACGCTTTTCTGACGTTCTTGGGATTTAATCCAGTTTCGAATTCTGTTCCGGGCCTTGGTCGTCTTTATTATTTTCAGCCAGTCTTTGCTGGGGGTCTGATTGAGAGACGTTAACACCTCGACCATATCCCCATTCTTAAGCTCGTATTTTAACGGCACCATTCGGCCATGCACCTTGGCCCCGATGACGTGCTGCCCGACTTCTGAGTGGATGGCATAGGCAAAATCTATGGGAGTCGCGCCCCGTGGGAATTGCTTGACCTCTCCTTTCGGAGTAAAGACATAGACTTCTTCGGGAAAAAGATCAACCCGGACGGAATCTAAGAACTCCTGGGGATCCTTCACTTCCTGCTGCCATTCGAGCAGTTGGCGCAACCAGGCAAAGCGCTGGCCATCTGCCTCAGTCATCCCTTTGCCGTCTTTGTACCTCCAGTGGGCGGCGATACCTTGCTCATTCACCCGGTGCATTTCCTCCGTGCGGATCTGCATTTCCATCCGTTCGGCATAAGGCCCCACCACCGTAGTGTGAAGTGACTGGTACATATTGGCTTTGGGAATTCCAATGTAATCCTTGAATCGGCCGGGGATTGGTTTCCATAGCGAGTGAACCACTCCCAACGCTTCATAGCATTCTTTTACTGTCTCGAATCTAAGTCGAAAAGCTATCAGATCATAGACCTGGTTGAGATAGATGTTTTGGGCCAACATCTTTTTGTGGATACTGTAAAGATGCTTATGTCGTCCGCTTATAACACATTTTAGCCCATGTTCCTCCATGGCCGTGGTGATAATAGCCTTGACCTCCTTGATGTAAGCGTCCATTCTGGCTGCGTTTTGGGCGATGCCCTCTTTTATTTTTTTATAGGCTTCCGGTTCCAAATAAAAGAAGGACAAATCCTCGAGCTGGGCCTTCTTTTCGCCCATCCCTAAGCGTCCGGCTAATGGGGCATAAATATCTAATGTTTCTTGAGCGATACTCCGCTGTTTTTCAGGAGATTGAAAACCCAGGGTGAGCATATTGTGCAATCTGTCAGCCAGCTTGATCAGAATGACTCTGATGTCGTTCGCCATGGCCAGAATCATTTTACGGATGTTCTCCGCCTGGCGTTCATGCTTGCTGGCGAATGACATCAAACTGATCTTGGTCACTCCATCGACCAGGTTGGCTATTTCATCTCCGAATAATGACTTGATCTCATCCAACGTCGTTTTAGTGTCTTCCACCGTGTCGTGGAGCAATCCGGCGGCGATGGTGGCCACATCCATTTTCATGCTAGCCAAAATATTGGCCACTTCCAGCGGATGGGACAAATAGGGCTCTCCAGACAGCCGGACCTGTCCATCGTGGACCTGGGCTGAAAAAATGTAGGCCCGCTCTATCGTCTCCGTGTCCGCATGGGAGTGGTATGATAATACTTGATCAACAATGTCCGGAAATCTGAGCATGGGGTTTCACGATCCAGGTCATCCCGTATGGTCACGGGTTGAGGGGTACAAGTTACGGGTTAAGGCAGATGACTTTATAAAACAGTCTGTTGGGCCAGAAGATAAGAGGCACGCTACATCCAATCCGATATTCCATCAAAGATCGACGGCTGCCTGGTCAATGGCCGTGAGGGCGGCCCCGATCTCATCCATCTCATTCCTGATTCGAGCCTTGATCTCGTCAACCACCTGGTTTAGTTTAATCAATTTGGTTTCTTTCGTTCTCCGGTCCCGCATTTCCACCGATTGTTCTTGCAGCGCCTTCGGGCCGATGGTTATTCGAACAGGTATGCCAACTAGATCTGCGTCCTTAAATTTGACTCCGGGGCGATCATCCCGGTCGTCCAGCAGAACATCGAACCCGGCTTCAACCAGCCGGAGGTACAGCTCATTAGCCGCAGTCCAGACCTCGCCCGGTTTAACACTTACGGGTAAGATCAGCACCTGGAAAGGAGTCAGGGGCATCGGCCAAATGATCCCGTCGGCATCATGGTTTTGTTCCACTGAGGCGGCCATGGTCCGCCCCACCCCAATCCCATAACACCCCATGACAGCAGGACGTTCTTTTCCCTCAGCATCCAGGTAGCCGGCTTTCATGGCGGCACTGTATTTGGTGCCCAACCGAAATACATGTCCCACCTCAATGCCTCTGGAGAAAACCAGCCGTCCGGAGCAACCGGGTTTGGGACACGGAGCCCCTTCTTCGGCCATTCGAATATCGGTGAACCCGGCTATTTTTACATCTCTATCGATATTGACGTTCTTGAAATGATAATCCTTTTTGTTGGCGCCCATCACCACACCGGACATTCCTTTAACGGAATGATCGGCGTAGATAGGGATGGGCAACCCGACCGCTCCGGCGAATCCGGTGGGCGCCCCGGTCGCTTCGACAACCAATTGCTCATCAGCCAGGTCCAGGGTATTGGCCCCCAGATAGGTCCGCAGCTTAGCCGGGCTTATCTCATGGTCACCCCGGACAAGGGCGGCCACCGGACCTTTGTCGGTACTGAAAATGATGGTTTTGACTAAATCCCGGGGCTGAATCTGGAGAAATAAGGCGACTTCTTCCACTGTCTTCTGACCAGGTGTAAGCACCTCTTTGAGGCCGGCGGACAGGTTTTCGTCACCGGTGTCAGCTTCATTATAGACCGGGGCCATCTCCGCCTTTTCTAGATTGGCTGCGTATCGGCAATGGGAACAGTTGACCACGGTGTCTTCGCCGGTCTCGGCTAAGACCATAAACTCGTGAGAAAAATTGCCTCCAATACTGCCGGTGTCGGCCTCTACGGCCCGGAATCTCAGTCCGCATCGGGCAAAAATTCGACCATACGCCCGGTACATGGCCCGGTAGGACACAGCGGATGATTCTTCATCCACGTCAAAGCTATAGGCGTCCTTCATGATGAATTCCCGTCCCCGCATCAACCCGAACCTGGGCCGGATTTCATCCCGAAATTTACTCTGAATCTGGTACAGGTTAATCGGTAATTGCCGGTAGGAACGAACTTCTCCCCGGATCAAGTCCGTGATCACTTCTTCATGGGTCGGGCCAAGGCAAAACTCGTGATCGTGTCTATCCTTAATTCGAAGAAGCTCCCGACCATAGTGTTGCCAGCGGCCGCTTTCCTCCCAAAGCTCTCGCGGCTGGACAAAAGGCATGATGATTTCCTGGGCTCCGGCCGCGTTCATTTCCGCTCGGATGATTTGATTGAGTTTGGCCAAGACCCGCGTCCCTAACGGCAAATAAGTATAGATGCCGGCGGCCAACTTGCGAATCATGCCGGACCGTAACATTAGTTGATGGCTGACCACCTCTGCTTCCGCCGGCCGTTCTTTTAGCGTGGGTAGATATAGTTGCGATAATTTCATTGAACTTCCCTTTCCTCTTGTCCCACCTGTGGCCGATGTGAAATCGACCTCTTTGGCCTGGTCGAGGAGGTATCCAAGGCGCTGGCCCATATTACCGTCCCGTTGCGAATTGCCGTCATGGGTTGCGTGGTCAACGGACCGGGAGAGGCTAAATCTGCAGCTTTGGGTGTGGCCGGAGGGAGAGGGCAGGGCACTCTGTTCAAGGCCGGTAAAGTGATTAAGAAATTTGACGAAAAGGATTTACTCCAGGTCTTGGTGGAACAAGTGGAAAGGGAAGTTCAATGAAATTATCGCCACTATATCT
>JADFYC010000099.1:0-932 GCA_015233295.1 Deltaproteobacteria bacterium
TTAAGCGGAATTGACTATTTATTGGAATCTCATCCGATTCCCCTGCCTCTTAAGTTAACGACATTGACCCGCAACACGAAACCCGCAACACGCAACCCGAAACACGCCTCAAATACCTTCTCGTTCCAGCTCTTGAATGATCTGTTTCTGTTTTTTGGTCAGGTTGGCGGGGACCTGGACAATTATTTTGACGTGCTCATCTCCGGTGCCGCGCTTGTTGAAAAAGGGGAGTCCGTATCCTTTTAGTCGCAACTTACTGTGGCTCTGAGTGCCGGGTGGGACTTTAACGCTTAAGGTCTTGCCGTCCAGGGTAGGCACTTCAACGCAGGTCCCCAATACCGCCTGGGTGAAGGGGATAGTCTTTTCCACGATCAAGTCGTCTCCTTCTCGGATAAAAACGGGATGATCAAGGAGTTTCATTTGAATATAAAGATCACCCGCTTCGCCGTTGCCCTGCCCCGGTTCCCCTTTTCCGGGCAGGCGGAGTTTCTTGCCGGTGGTAATGCCCTTGGGGATCTTAATGCTTATTTTTTTCGGTCGCCCAGCCACCTGAATAGACACAATCTTTTCGGCGCCAGTCGTCACGTCTTCCAGGGTTACCGGGAGTTCGTAAGTGACGTCTTGCCCCTTGGCTGATTTCGCCCCGAAACCGGGATGGGACCGGTCAAAACCGGATTGCTGCTGCGAAAACCCGTCAAATGAATTGAACCCAAAGGAACTCTTTCGTGAGGAGCCGCCACCCTCGAAAATCCGGCCGAAAACATCATTAGAATTAAAACCGAACTCTTTAAAAATATCCCCGATGTCGAATCCTTTAAAGATATCTTCCTGGCTGTAACGCTGATGAAATTCGGTAGAACCATAGGCGTCGTACTGTTGGCGTTTCTTTTTATTACTTAGCACAGCGTAAGCTTCATTCAATTCCTTGAATT
>JADFYC010000099.1:1099-10390 GCA_015233295.1 Deltaproteobacteria bacterium
GTTACAATAATGTGAATCTGTTATAGAAAGACCAGGGCCGGCGCTCGGCCATTATCCACTTGAATATATCTTGTTAAACTTTAATCACCTGATGGCCCTGTGTCAAGGCATGGTCTCACGGCTTGTTGCTGGTTTCCCGTTGCACGTTGCTCGGTTAAAGTAGCCGGCATCCGGCAACCGGTTAGTCATCGCTCGGTCTTTTTTTAATGAATTGAATCACCTTGCCGTCTTGGTCCGGACGCTTTTCCATTGCTTTTTCATTAGCGTCATCATCTTGACCAGTTTCTAATAGGGAGGTTTCCAGTGATTTGACCTTTGCGTTGGTCGGAGTCGGCGGAGGAATCCGTTCAATTCTGATGGGCGTGCCTCCCATAGTGAAATCCGCGCCGGTTATTTGCTCGTTGTCGATGATCCAGACGACCTCCTGCATGGGCAGGACCAACAGGAGAAATCTGATTTGCCACCAACCAGGCTTGCGGTCGAGCGATATCTCCTCAACCCGGGCAAAGGTCGCCGGCTTGTTGTCAATATGGATCAAACAAACGTCACCTTCAGTGATAGATTCCTTTTTTCGCACATCCGCCATTGTTCACCCTCAAGTCAAGCGTTGGTTCAATTTTTCCGGTTAGTCTCTACAAACAAAAAGAAACGATCAACGAGCAATCAGAAACAAACAACCGGCAACCGTGGTGATACTATCCAATCATCGGTCAATTGACAAGCTAAATACAATCTCAAAGTCGAAAAAGAGAGGACCGCCTCCGTCCGGAATCTATGGTTGAGTATAAGGCCGGTCAAAAAAATGAAATGATCGCTGGTTGACTCTCTAACCCGCGGCAGGTATCATCGGAGGTTAGTCAGACACATCATACAGGAGAGAGAATTGAAACCAGTAAGGGCCTATGGGCTTGTTTCCGGAGGTCTGGACAGCATCCTGGCCGCCCTGGTGCTGCGGTCACAGGGGATTGAAGTGACGGCGTTGACCTTCGTCACCCCATTTTTCGGTCCGGAAAACGCCATCAGAATGTGCACCCAGGCCGACATCCCGCTCAAAAAGATCGACATCACCGAACCCCACCTGATCATGCTTAAACATCCCGCCCATGGCTATGGGGGGAACATGAACCCGTGCATCGACTGTCATGCCCTGATGTTGAAAACAGCCGGAGAAATGATGGTTGCTGATGGATTTGACTTCCTCTTTACCGGGGAGGTCCTGGGGCAACGGCCCATGTCTCAAACTCGGGGGTCGTTGATTGTGGTGGCCCGGACCTCGGAATTTGAAGGTTACGTGTTACGGCCGTTAAGCGCCGGGCTGTTAAAGGAAACCATCCCTGAGCTAAAGGGCCTGGTCGACCGCGGGCGGTTATTGTCTTTGTCGGGGAGATCGCGCAAGCCCCAGATAAAACTGGCCGCGGAATTCGGATTGATCGATTACCCGAATCCGGCCGGGGGGTGCCTGTTAACCGACCCAATCTTTTCCAACCGGCTAAAGGATCTGTTCAAACATTTGCCGCATCCCCCGGTGCGGGATATCGAATTACTGAAATTAGGGCGGCATTTTCGTCTCCCAGGCGGGAGCAAAGCCATCGTTGGCCGAGACAAAGCGAATAACGAGAAAATCAGCGCCCTGGCCCGGCCCGGTGATGTGACTTTTCAGGGCATCAGGTGCCCCGGCCCGGTGGTCTTGCTGACCCAGGGAAGCCGCGAAGAAGATGAGCGATTGGCCGCCACGCTGTGCTTTTCCTACGGAGACGCGGCTGAAGGTGAATCCGGCCGGGTAAAGATATCGGATGATTCTTCCACCCGGGAATTGACCGTAGTCAAAGTGGCTAAAGATGAACTCAAAGGATACATGATTTGACGCTCCGAGATGGGAGACGATCTCGGACCTGCGTCCAGAACCAATCTTTTTCCAGGGCTCGTTCAAAGGACTGGATATCGACGGGTCGCTGAGGGGCCAACCTTCGGCGTTCTTTGATCACATAAGGCAGGAGCTTTAAAAAGGCCAACTTGCCCCGGAGAAATGATCCGGCCCGACCCTGCCACGCCCAGTAGATAAAGGCCAGGCCCCTGATAACGACCAGACACGGCAAATATTTGATCATCAGTCGGCTCGGCATGTTTTTAAAATAGGCCAGTTCCACGTTGCGGTGGTTGTAAAAGGTGACGAAATCACTTCCTGGGCCTAGGGTCCCACTGACTTTATGATAAACCATTGCTTGGGGGACATAGAGGCAGGTTAGCCCGGCCCGCAACGCCCTGAGATTTAAATCAGTATCTTCATGATAGGCAAAGAAGGTCTCGTCAAAATAACCAATCCGGTCAAAGACGGATCGGCGATACAGGGCCGCCCCGGCGCAGGCCCCAAAGATAATGGTTTGGTATGAAAAATCAGGTCCGTCGAATTGACCTTCACCCCTTTTTTTGGGCGACCCGGCCACTGTGAAGATGTCCCCGGCACTGTCGATAACCCGGCGCTGGTCAAACCGGAGGATCTTGGAGGCGCAATAATCGACCTCGGGATGCTGGTCAAGCGCCGTGACCAACTCGCCCAGCCAGTCGGGATGCAATTCCGTGTCGTTGTTTAAGAGGGCCAGGTAGTCGCCATCCGCTGCAGCCAGGCCCAGATTGCAGCCCCTGGCAAAACCGGCATTCTCCGGCAACTCCAGCAACCGCACCTGGGGAAAACGTTCTTTAACATAGGGCACGGACTCGTCTATCGAGCCGTTATCCACTAAAATAACTTGAAATTCCTGGTAAGACTGACCAAAGACGGAATCCAGGCAGGTCTCCAGGTGGCGACGGCCATTCCAATTCAGGATAATAATGCTGACCAATGGTGATCTCATCGTGATATCGGTCCTTGCTGACTTGGGAGACAAAAATGTATCCGCAGATTTAGCAGATGAACGCAGATGGATGAGACCTACAGGCGCCTGCGATCATTTCTCTTTTTTCATCTGCGTAAATCTGAGCAATCTGTGGATTAAGTCGTGGTCTGTCAATCGGAATGACAAAGTGAGAATGGATGGACAAAGCCGGTATTGTCACGACTCCGGCATCAAAAGTCAACAGGTTTTATTTGCCGTAAGGAGTAAAAAATGAACTCATCCTGTTTGCCGCGGCTGACTGCTGTAATTGTGATGCTGCTCTTGACCGGTCCCATCACCGGCTGGGCTGAATCCGAGCTGGGTCCGTTACAGGTCAAGAATCAGTTTGCACCTCATGTGATGTTTCTGACTCCATTGCCCGAATCCCCCAAATTATTGCCCCAGGGCAAGTTTCAGCTTTCCGCCGGGGTAGATTATTCCAGCGTCTTTGTGAATGAAAGCTCCCGGAACTGGACGGCGTTGATTGATATGGAAATGCTGGCCCTCCGGCTGTCTGCCACATATGGTCTGTGGGACCGGGTAAACCTGTCTCTGCACGGGGTGTGGCTCAGTATGAACAGCGGCTTCCTGGACGGCTTCCTGGATGAATACCATAATACGTTCGGTTTTCCCAATTATGGTCGGGAGAAGCGGCCGAAAAACGAATTCGCCTACTATTTGAAAAAGAATGGTCAAGATTGGTTCCGACCGCAGTCCGGCGGGGTCTATTTTGCCGACAGCACGGCTGAAGCCAAATTTGCCCTGTTGGAAGAAAAAGAGACGGGATTTTTCACCGGGAGTCTGGCCTACACGATCAAACTTCCCACCGGGGATTATGACCGCGGTTATGGGAGCGGACGAGCCGATCATGGTCTTTTTCTCCTAACCCAGTCACGGGTGTCATCCTTCATCATTCATTTCAGTCCGGGAGTCATTCTTTTGACCGATCCCGTGACACTGGGGCCGGCGGTGCCGGTCCGGAATCTGTATTCGGCCGTGGGGGGGGTCGAATATCTGCTGAATGATTCGTGGAATTTGTTAGCCCAGTTGAACTATTACCGGTCCCCATTCGGCGACACGGGGATTAAGCAATTAGACGATGACAGCCTGGAACTGGCCCTCGGCTTCACCTGCCGGCTGACTCCCCAAACGGGGCTGGAGTTCGCCTTCTGTGAAGACCTGTCTAAGTCAGCGCCCGATTTCAATGTTCACCTGCGGGTGAATTTTACGTCCGAATTCATCGAATTTTAGACATAACATGATGATATATATTGATTTATTTGATAGGGAGGTTGTTTTTTGAAGCATCTTGAGAAAACGTGTGGTTACGGTCGGAGTTAATCTGGGTTCAAATGACAAAAATAGATTTTTGAAGAAAATAGACGAAAACAGGCGAAAACGCCAGATCTTCAATGTCAACAAAATTGTCAGTAACTCCTCACCTGCCTCTAATTGATCGTAATGCAAGAGTATATTTTGGGGTCCAAAGGAACCGATTTTTAATGAGCTTATTTTCCGTCCCCAATATTTATTGCTTTAAATCAATCAGTTAAATTAAGGGATGAGCTACTCTCGGCCAAGTACCAAAACCTGTTAAGACCGTCTTTGACATTCCCGTGGCGGTCATACTATAAAGGCACCCATGTTGAGGCTGGCCAGAAAATCTGAAATTCTCACCATAATGGCGAGAAACCACACGTTTTATTCAGGCTCCGGTAAACACTGCTAATAATATACCTGTTAAGTTGCAGCATTATACCATTATCTACATTTCTAATTAATATTATTTGATTATATCTACTTATGATAATAATGAACGTGCGCCAGGTACAACTATTGATATTTTTATCGGCTTGGGCATGTGTCAAGTCCGTCATTTCTTCAAAAAATGATAACGCGGCAACAGGAGCGCCCCGGGATGCTTTCTTCTATTTTCTCGATACCTTGCTTAGATCCGGATGAATCTCGGCCCTTGCTGCGTTCTCTCTACGTTTCCTCCGCGTCTTTAGGTGTTATACTGTTCGAACATTCTTTTTCCGTTCTTCGTGCCGGGCCGGCGGTTCCGCCTTCAGCCAAGAGGCCGGAACACTAAACACCCGGCCATGGCCTTAGCAGCCGTCATCCGGCCGCGGGGCTGCACAACCGAGGGGGGCCGTCGGCTCCCTGCCGCAGCAGGCAATTGGTTATTTTGCGCCTCCACTTCTTGTAAAAAATCTATATTATCATGAATTAAAAGGGCTTGCCTCCGGTCCTTACGGGCTCGGATCGGTGGTCGTCCCGAGCTTTTTGTTTGTCTCTTCAAATGGTCTGACCGGCTGGGAGCAAGGGGATTTTTTTTGCTTATTTCGGCGCCGCCTCTTGATTATCCGGGTCAGGGCAGTTCTAATTCCGTTAATAGTCATAATATTTGTCATTTTCTCCCGGTTTCGAGCGAATTTTGACACTTTCCTTCAGAGATTCGAGGAATGGAAGTATGGACTCCGTAAATCTGTGGCAAAAGGTGAAAGAAAATATTGAGGCTGATCTCTCTCCTCAAAGTTTTTCCCTTTGGATTAAACCAATTGAAGTAATCAACTCTTCTGCATCGGATATCACCTTTGCCTGCCCCAACAAGTTTTTCGCCAAGTGGGTCCAGGAAAACTACCTCCGATTAATTCAGGAGAGAATGCGCGTCCTGCATTCCTGGGAGCCCAAAATCAATTTCAAGGTGGTGACCCCCCGGGAGGACAAAAGACCTGATCCTTCACGGGTTCAACTGGTTCTTCCGGAATTTTCCTTGAACGCCCCCAGCCAAAAGCGGCTTAACCCAAATTTCACTTTTGATCAATTTGTCACCGGTGACGGCAACAGCTTTGCCTATTCCGCGGCCATGGCCATGGCCCTGGGCCAAAACGTGCACAACAATTTTCTATATATGAAGTCTAACACCGGCCTGGGCAAGAGTCACCTTTCTCATGCGGTGGGAAATCTCGTCTCAGATAAAAAATCCTCCTGTCGCGTGATTTACATCACCGCCGAAGATTTTACCAATGAGATGATCATCTCCATAAAACGGAGTTCCATCGACGCCTTTAAAGAAAAATACCGGAAGAATTGTGATATTCTGGTTATGGAGGACATTCATTTTCTCAGTGGTAAGGAAAAAACCCAAATGGAACTGGGCTATACCCTGGACGCCCTGATTGAAAATGAAAAAAAGGTAATCTTTACCGGGTCGATGAAACCAAATGATATTCCGGACCTCCGGGGGAAGCTTCGGTCACGCATTTGCTCCTCACTTGTCACCTCCATTGAGCCTCCGGATCTGACTACCCGGCGCCGGATCTTAGACAAAAAAACCGCCCACACCGGCGTCCGGGTGCCCAATGATGTCCTAGACTTCCTGGCCACGAAAATTACTCAAGACATCCGTCAATTAGAAAGCAGTTTAAAGAGCCTCATCGCCAGGTCGTCCTTGTTGGATCGTCCCATTACCCTCGACATGGCCGTGGAGATCACCGAGGGACTGACCGATCAACGCCGGGATGTCACGTTGGAGATTATTCAACAGCTCGTGTTGGATTATTACCAGATTAACCTGGATGACCTGCTGTCCAAGTCCCGGAAAAAGAACATCGCCTTACCCCGAAGCGTTTGCTTTTACCTGTGCCGCAAATTGACCAACCAGTCGCTGGAGCACATCGGCCGGGCTTTTCAACGCAACCATACCACCATTCTCTACGCCATTAACAAGATCCAAGAACAAAAGAAGAAGAACCAACAACTGGCCAGGGAAATCGAATTTCTGGAAAAGAAACTTGATTAGCCGATCCTAACTGCTTACTGGGGTGAACCCCGTGTTCTCACCTATCATATTAATATGTCATATATAAAACAAAACTTAGAGCTGGTCAGGGCCGAAATGGCCGCGGCCGCAGTCCGGGCCGGACGGGATGTTGGGGAAATCTCTCTCATCGCTGTGACCAAAACCTTCGGCCCCGAAGCGGTCCGGGAGGCTTGGGCCGCGGGACAGCAGGTCTTTGGCGAAAATTATATTCAAGAGGCCAGGGACAAAATCGCCGCCGTGGGACCCGGACCGATCTGGCATTTCATCGGTCACCTCCAGACCAACAAAGCCAAGTACGCGGTTAAGTTATTCGACATGATCCAGACCCTGGACACTCCGAGTCTGGCCCAGGAACTGGATAAGCGGGCTGGAACCGCGGGCCGCAGTCTGGATGTCCTGATCGAAGTCAATATCGCCCTGGAAGCGACCAAAGCGGGCGTGGCTGCCACCCAGGTCCCGCGGTTGATCGAGGCCGTCATGGCCTGTCCCCACCTGAACCTCCAGGGGTTGATGACCATGCCTCCTTTTTTTGATGATCCGGAAGAAGCCCGGCCCTACTTCGCCGCCTTGCGTCGGATGAGAGATGAGTTTATCCGAAGCGGAGCCGCCGACAGCCGGCACTTGCAGCACCTGTCCATGGGTATGTCGGACGATTATCAGGTGGCCATCGAAGAAGGGGCGACAATTATCCGGGTCGGGACGGCCATCTTTGGTCAGCGGTCACCCGCCTCCTGAAACACTTCCCGAAGACTTAGGCCAGACCATTCCTTACCCGTAACCAGTTGTCATTCAAGGCCAGACCTGTCTTCCCACCCACTCGGCCTCATATCTCCCCAAAAAGAACATTGCCAACGTCGTCTTTCCTGATATAATCCCCTTGGGAATCTTTCCTTCGCGGTTATGCCTTTTTCTGACAACAATGGCAGGGTCACCTGTAACCCCACCTCTCAACAGTCCCCAGCCTAGCAAAAGGACAGGCGCTCTATGGCTCACATCATACCATTTAAGGGAAAATCCGACCCCCTGGATAATGTCATATGTTCCAACCCCATCCGTTTGAGATGGGGCGAGTGGAAGGGAGGCGGATAATGCAATGCACTAATTATGAGGCGGAAAAGTTCGAACAGCACCGCCGGGATGTATACCAGGCCGGGCATGGGAACCATATTTCTTTTGTCCCGACTCATTTTCCCCTATCCATCGGCGAATCACAAACCCTCTTGGGTCTGTACCAGGTTCGGGATCGGGAAGAGGACCTGGACCAGGTCTATTACCTGGCCGGGTTAATGGAGTGCCTGCTGAACTATCACCAGCCGGTTCTCCGGACGGACTTGATCCGGAAATTCTATGATGAGATAAATATCCTCAAGTCCCGGTTAGGGGTCCACTGGCGAGGCAACTCGGACCATTTTCTCCTACCATTGGCGTCCATGCACTATGACGCCTCCGTATTCATCGTCGAGGTGGAACGAGCGACAACTATGAAGGAGCTGCTGGCGGTGATCAAAGACGGAACGGCCGAACAATTGACCTTGCTCAAGAATGAATACGTCTTTTACCTGCCCAAAGATCAAGCCCTGGCTTGAGTTGATCATGACAGTCAAGCGGAGCGGAAACGACCATGAAAGATAACCCTCCCACCCGGATCGAAACGGACAGCCTGGGGCCGATTGAAGTGCCGGCGGACAGGTATTGGGGCGCCCAGACGGAGCGGTCCCTGGTCCATTTCAAGATCGGTCACGACCTTATCCCAGAAGAGGTCATCCTGGCCTTTGGTCTTTTGAAAAAAGCCGCCGCCCTGGCTAACCGCCAATTAGGTCTGCTGGCCGCAGCCAAAGCGGAATTCATCATTAAAGCCGCGGATGAGGTCATCACCGGCCGGCTGGCTCATCATTTTCCGGTTCATGTCTGGCAGTCGGGGAGCGGGACCCAAACAAACATGAACGTGAACGAGGTCATTGCCAACCGGGCCATCGAACTGGCCGGAGGCGTTTTGGGCAGCAAAGAGCCCATTCATCCCAACGATCACGTCAACATGTCCCAATCCACCAATGACATCTTTCCCTCAGCCATGCACCTGGCGGCCATTCAGATGATTACCACCGAACTGGGCCCGGCGTTGACCAAGATGCGCGCCGTGTTAGACGATAAGGCCCAAGAATTCAAGGATATCATCAAGATCGGCCGAACCCACCTCCAAGACGCCGTGCCCCTCACTCTGGGCCAGGAGTTTTCCGGGTACGTGGCCATGCTGGATGCGGGTCTCGCCGGCGTTCACGCGACATTGCCGGGCCTCTACCGGTTGGCCTTGGGTGGGACCGCCGTCGGCACCGGGTTGAACGCCCACCCTCGTTTTGCCGATCTAGCCATAAAGTATCTCATGGAATTGACCGGATGGCCGATTGTGGCCGCGCCAAATAGATTCGCGGCCCTGGCCTCCCATGAAGCCATCGTCGCGACTAGTGGAGTGCTTCGGACACTGGCTGGTTCTTTGATGAAGATAGCTAATGACATTCGTTGGCTGGGCTCAGGACCCCGGTGCGGTCTGGGCGAGTTGCTGCTTCCGGCCAATGAACCCGGCTCATCTATCAT
>JADFYC010000009.1 GCA_015233295.1 Deltaproteobacteria bacterium
CTGACTTTATTTTACGTCACGCCCAGGCCGGGCGACGGGACTTTAATCAATACCTTTGAACAACATCAATTGGACGAGAAACTGGTGGAGGAGGCCCGGGGCAGGGCTAAGGGAGTCATTGAAGAAATCAAGAAGAAGCTGGTGGAGGATGGATTTAATCCGGAAAAAGTCATTTGCAAACTACTGGCCAAGAGGCTCGGGGCGGTCAGAGATATCATCGATGAGGGCCGGGTTGGTTTATATGACGCCATTGTGTTGGGCCGGCGGGGGTACAAAGTATTTGAAAGCGTCTTGTATAGCTCGGTGACCCGGCAGGTCCTGGAGGAGCATCTCGACGCCCCTATCTGGATCTGCCGCCAGCCGGAAGATAACCGCCGCCATGTTCTCTTGTGCGTTGATGGTTCCGAGACCGCTTACCGGGCTGCGGATCACGTCGGGTTTATCCTAAAGGATCAGCCACATCACTCCATCACGCTGTTGAACGTGGATGTTGGAGAAGGTATTTGGGAAGGGGCTATTTTTGCTGAAGCCACCAAGCGTCTGGTGGAAAACGGGATTGCGGAGGACCGGATCAACACCCTGATGGTGGAGTCCCACAAGGTGGCCAAGACCATCATCCTGGAATCTGAGAGAGGCTCCTTTGCCGCCGTGGCCATCGGCCGAGTGGGTCGTAACAAGCCGATGGTCAAAGAATGGCTGGTCGGTTCCCGGGCCAAACAACTCTTGGAAGACCTTAAGGGAGCTGCTTTGTGGATCACCGGCTGATCCCGCCGGCCGTTTGATCTTATCGTTAATCAGGTTACGGGATCGGACGTCGATGATCTTCAGCGCCTCTGATCGGTAACCTTCATGACCTGGTCGATCCCGATGGGCTTGGTCCTTTCTTCGGTTAAAGAGCCGATATCCGCCCGGTCAATGAGGTTCTATTTCCATTTGTTGGCCCAGCGGCCATCAGTTGCTGCAATCCCACCTTAATGTTGCCTACGCGCTGAACATGCCGATGCGCCCGACAAAGCCGTAATGCCGGCCTCGGGGTGTGTTTGGGGATGTCCCTGGTTCGATCCGCGGCGGCGTAGATGCCTTTCCCCTTTTTGATGATCAAGCCTTTGCTGAAGGCCTTGGCCAGGGAATAATGGATGGTCCTGATGTTCATTCCGACTGCCTTTGCCAGATCTTTGGGCGAGATGCCGTTGGGGTATTTCTGGACCATGGTCACGATTTGGTCGACGATGGTCGTCTTCACCGTCATATCCCGCTGAACTTTTGCCTCGGTCCTGGTCTTAATCCTTTTCAGCGAGGTCCTCAGATCAGGAGAAATTTTGAGCAGAGAGCTTTCCAACAAGTCGATCTTCTTCTCTAATTCAACTAAATCTCTGTGGGACGGCAGTTGGAGCACGTTGAGTATGGCTGAGACAAAGTCTTCGAGGCTGGGGGCCGAAGATCTCTTTTCTGTCATGGCATCTCCTTTCATCACCGGTGGTAGCAGACAATTGGCCACAAGCCGATCAGCCTTGGAAACAACTTGCCAAAATCACTCCCAACGGATAAGGGTCATTTTCGCGGAGAAACTTCGGCATGAAAATAAAGTAAGCCGAGCCTTGCTAAATATTCTTTTTTATATATGATTGAGATCGATTCGAATGGTAGCTGAAACGTGCTGAGGGATTAGGTCTTGCCGGGTATTGATGGGGTGAGTGAAGGGACTTGAACCCTCGGCCACCGAGGCCACAACCCGGTGCTCTGCCAACTGAGCTACACTCACCATATGAAAGTGCCAATACCACCGTTTTCGGAGTTAGTCAATCATTTTCTTTGTGTCTAGCCAAATCTGATCACGGCACGCAAATCGTAAGTGTTCGAGGTGAACATGTTTAAAGCCGTTATATTGGGTATAATCCAAGGTATAACTGAGTTTTTACCCGTCAGCAGTTCCGCTCACCTGGTAATTTTTCAACATTTCCTCGGCATTGTTGAACCTGATGTCCTATTTGACGTTTGTCTTCATCTAGGCACTCTCGTGGCCGTTGTGGCCGTCTATCGGCAGCAGGTGGCCGAATTGTTCACGGAGTTTTGGTGGATGCTCCGGAACGTCAGACGACGGGAAGAGTTTGAAGCGGCCTTCAATGGCCGACCTGCCCTGAGGGCTGCCATTCTGATAATTATCGGAACTATCCCAACCGGCATCATCGGCGTCACGTTTAAGCATCAATTTGAGGCGCTCTTCTCGTCGTTGCTAGGTGTCGGCCTGGCCCTGATCATCACCGGCCTGATCCTGCTGGGCACCTACTGGGTGTCGGATAGCAACCGGCGAATGTACCGGATGGGCATTCTGGATGCCGTGATCATCGGTATGGTCCAGGGGTTCGCAGTGGTGCCGGGGATCTCCCGGTCGGGTTCAACCATTGCTGCGGCCCTTTACTTGGGGATGAATCGCCGGGTGGCGGCCACTTTTTCCTTTCTGCTGTCTGTCCCGGCCATCCTGGGGGCGTTAATCCTGAAGTTGCGTGAATCACACCACACCACCTTGGGCTTGGCGCCCACACTGGTCGGGACGCTGGTGGCGGCCCTCGTGGGTTACCTGACCCTCAAACTGCTGGTTAAGGTTATCGATCAGGGACGCTTCTGGTTATTCGCTCCTTATTGCGTTCTGGTGGGGTTGGGGACCGTGTTTTATGCGCTAATGTCAAAATAGGGTTATTGGTCTAACTCTTCTTGTGATTTGCCGGGCACTCGTCTTAACCGCCTTGATTCACCATCAGGAAGCCTGCAAGGTTGACATATCCTTAAGCGGATATACTCGGCTAAAACGAGGTCGGAGTAATGTGGCGGGTGACGACACACCGCACGTATGCCGCCACCTGAGCCGAGGGACTAGCTGGGCAAATTGCAGTCCATATACTTAAACCGAGACATCATTTCCTTGAGTTCATTGGCCAACTTGTTTAGCTCCTTGGCTTTGGCGGTTAATTGAGCCGTGTGGTGGAATATCTCGGCATTGGCCTTATCCACGGCTGAGACATCTTTGGCCACTGCTTCGGCCGCGGCAGCAGTCTGGTGGACGCTATCCGTGGCCACTTCGATCCCGCGAGCCGCATTGGAGGCGTTACCGGCGATCTCATTTGTGGCCGCTGATTGTTCTTCCACAGCGGCGGCGATAGCCGAGACCATCTCATTAAGACTATTTATTATACCAAGAATATCACCAATTTCAGTGACCACACCGGTGGTGGATTTCTGAATTCCCTCGATTTCCTTCCTGATTTCTTCCGTGGCCGCGGCCGTCTGCCGGGCCAGTTCTTTGACCTCGTTGGCCACTACGGCAAAACCCTTACCCGCATCTCCGGCCCGGGCGGCTTCGATGGTGGCGTTCAGTGCGAGCAAGTTAGTCTGGTCGGATATCTCAGTGATGGCTTCCGTGACCCGGCTGATTTCTTCCGCCGCGTGGCCCAGTTCCTTAACTTTGGCGGCAGCGTTTCGGGCCTGGGAAACAGCCCGGTCGGTCATGGACTTGGCCTTTTCGGCATTCCTGGCCAATTCATTGATTACTGCCGTCATCTCATCCGATGAGGAAGCCACTAACGAAACATTGCTGGATGTCTCTCCCATGGATCCGGCGACGGAATTCATGGTATAGCTCATTTCTTCGGCAGCCGCGGCCACGGAGGTGGATTTGGCCGAGGTCTGTTGGGCCCCCGAGGATATCTGATCAGATATGGAGGTCAAACTGCTTGCGGCTTCGCCCAGGGTTTGGGCATTTCCGGCCACGCATTCGATGATGCCGGCCAGTTTTTGGATGAACACGTTGAACCAATTGGACATGTCTCCAACTTCATCTTTAGACGATACCTGAAGCCGTTTGGTCAGGTCTCCCTCACCTTCAGCAATGTCTTTCAGCATAAGGCCGGCGTTCCTGATCGGCCTGGATATCCGCCTGGAGATGAAAATAGTCACACCAATAATCAAACCACAAAACACGACAATAAACGCCACCATGCTGATGAGCTGCCGAGTGATCGCGCTGCTTACCTCTTTCTCTTTATCCGCGGCCATTTTATTCAAATCATCCAGGTACAACCCGGTGCCCACAATCCAGTTCCAGGGCTTAAACAACTTAACATAGGACATCTTGCCTACCGGTTCAGCGAATCCGGGCTTGGGCCACATGTATTCCACGTACCCCTGGCCCTGCTCGGTACACACCTTAGCCATCTCCACAAATAGCCGTTTCCCATTGGGGTCTTTGTAATCTGACAGATCCTGACCATTCATATCCGGCTTAAAAGGATGCATAATCATGTTCGGATGGGTATCATTAATCCAGAAATAATCTTTATTTTCAGGGCCATAACGTAAAGTACCGATGATCTCGGCCGTCCGCTTCATGGTGTCGGCCTGGGCCACCTCCATATAGATTCCTGAACCGATGATCCAGCCCCAAGGCTTAAACAGCTTTACGTAGGAAAGCTTGGGCACGGGTTTGTCAGCCCCCGGCTTGGGCCACAAATAGTCGACGAAGCCTTGACTATCTTTGGTGCAAACCTTGACCATATCCACAAAAAGATGCTTTCCGTTGGGATCCTTAAAATCAGTCAGGTCCTTACCGTCCAGTTCCGGCTTAAACGGGTGCATGATCATTACGGGGTAAGAGTCATTGATCCAAAAATAGTCGTCCTTGTTGTATCTGGATTTCTTGACCAGATCCAAGGCCATCTTTTTTCTTTGATCCTCCGGGATGCCGGCATCATCGTGTGTCGCCGAGACAACCGTGTAAATGACCTCAACCACGTTTCTCAATCGATCTTCGTATCTCTTGGACAACGTCTCCACGTTGCTGGCTTGTTTAAAGGCATCCTCGATGACCGAATCAGCGTTATTCACAAGATCTTTTAATTTCTCTTTCCTGGCCTCCAGCATCATGGTCTTCATGTGCGTAATCTCTTGCCGACCTCTTTGGCTTAAGGCGGTTATGGAGAGAGTAACAGCCACAATGCCCAGGGCGACCACTCCAGATGCCACCACGGTCATGAGTTTTTGAGAAATCTTCATACCACGTCCTCCCGGAATTTCTATATGTATATGCGGTTAAACGAATAGAAAGGAGATGAACTCACAAATTTATAGCCGGTATTACCGTGGGTTACGACACTATATAAAACTAACTCAGAAAGCCCGATCTAATCACGCTATTTTATACGATAGTTGATAATCGCGCCCCTGTCAATTATTATTCATCGGCCGAAGCCGACAGGACAAAGTTCTGATTCCAGGTTGCGCTTTGTGGGTTGCAGGTTGATCAGGGCGCTTTTGTCAAGGCCAGTCTGTTGTACAGTGTCTCCCATACGTCCCAAAATTTAGGGAAAGATTTGACCACACAGCCCTCATCTTTGATCCGGACGTCCGCCACCCGTAACCCGGCCACAGCCAGACTCATGGCCATCCGGTGATCGTTGTAGGTCTCCATATCCGCCCCGGACAACTTTTCCCCGCCGTGGATGACCAGTCCATCCGGCAGCTCCTCGATTTTGCCGCCCAGACGCCGCAGTTCCGCAGAGATTGCGGCCAACCGGTCACTCTCCTTGTGCCGCAAATGCCCGACGTTGGTGATAGCCGTCTTTCCCTGGGCAAACAAGGCCATCACGGCCAGGGTGGGGACCAGGTCCGGCATGGTGTTCATATCCACGTCCAGACCCCGGAGCAGCCCCCCAATGACCGTGACTTCGTCCGGCATCTTGATCACCTGACAGCCCATAGCCTGGATTACCTCAAGAAAACTCAAATCACCCTGTTCGGAACCCAGGTGGATATTGCCTGTGGTGACCTTTCCGCCAGTCACTGCCGCCGCCGCCCAGAAATAGGAGGCATTGGACGCGTCACCCTCCACCGTCAAGAATCTGCCCTTGTAGCCCGCCTCGGGTGTTATCCGGAAGTTAGACAAACCCTCGTGCCCCACCTGAACACCAAACTTAGACATGACATCCAGGGTCAACCGGACGTAGGGCGCCGATACCAGCGGCCCGGTTACTTCAATTCGGACTTCATTGGCGGCATACGGCGCCATCAGCAACAAAGACGAAATGAACTGGCTGCTGTCCGCCCCCCGGACTCCTACCGGGCCGCCGTAGACCGACCCCGTGGCCTCCACCATTACCGGCGGGCAACCGTCATCATTCACGCACCCGGCATTTACCCCTAGTGCATTGAGGGCCTGGACCAAGTCGGCGATGGGCCGTTTCAACATTCTGGGGCTGCCCGTGAACAGGAACCGTCCCCTGGCCAGGGCCGCGACGGACAACAGCAGCCGGAATGATGTCCCGGAATTGCCCAAGAAAATTTCCTTCTCCCCAGGTTCGTCGAGCAATTTCCCGCCTGTCCCGGAAATGGTTAAGGTTTCTCCGGTCAAAGACATGGGCACGCCCAGGGACTGAAGTGTCTGGATGGTGAACATGGTGTCTTCACAGGCCAGGAACTTGTCCAGTCGGCTGGTCCCGGTGGCCAGTGCGGCGGCGATGGCGGCCCGGTGGGTGACGCTCTTAGATCCGGGAATGGTCACGTAGGCATCGATGTAGTCCAGTGGTTGTATTTTTTTCATAGAAATGATCTTTTCTCTATCTCTTTAGTGGTTAAGGACAGGTTCGGGTGTTAGCTCTCCTGGGCGCCCGCCGCATTATGCTTTTTTTCATCCAGACATCGGCGGACTACTTCAGCCACTGATTTTTTATTTAAAGGCTTCATAACAAACTCTCGTATTCCTATTGATTTAGCTCGGTCTTCCGATATCATTTCACTGAACCCGGTACACAAGATGATGGGCATGTCGGGTCGAATAGACAAAATCTCTTTGGCCAGGTCGGCGCCGGTCATCTTAGGCATGGTGTAGTCGGTGATGACCAGATCAAATTTATCCGGTTGCTTCCGGAAGGTCTCCAGAGCTTCAACACTCTCCGACACCGTCGTTACCTGGTAGCCGAATTGGCTCAACATCTTTTGACACAAATCACACAATACCATCTCATCATCCACAAACAGAATTCGTTCCGTCCCTTGGGGTAAGGTGCGGGAGGAATCATTAGCGGTTTCGGGTTCGCGGTCAATCCGGGGGAGGTAGGCGCTGAATGTTGAACCCTTCTCTGGTTCACTGTAAACCATTATCGTCCCCTGGTGACGTTTAACAATCCCATGGACGACGGCCAGCCCAAACCCGGTGCCTTCGCCGGCCTCCTTGGTCGTGAAGTATGGTTCGAATATGCGTTCGATAGTCGCTTGATCCATCCCGTGACCGGTATCGCTGACCGTCAGTCTCAGATATGGTCCTGGGCGTAATTCAGGGTACCCGGCGGCAGTATCGGCGTCAAACTCTGCCTCACTCAAACCTATTTCCAACACGCCGCCGTGTTCGCGCATGGCGTGAGCGGCATTAGTGCAGAGATTGATCAAAACCTGGTGAATTTGAGTCGCGTCGGCCAGAGCGGCGGTCGTTTTGGCTGCTATGTTTTGGTGGATCTCGATAGTCGTCGGGATAGAAGCCCGGAGTAGTTTGAGGGATTCCTTGATCAACGGACTAAGCTCAATGGGTAACATCTCCTGTTCCCCGCCCATCCGGCTGAACATAAGGATTTGTTTAACTAATTCCTTGGCCCGATTGGCCGCGCGGAGGACCTGGCATAAATCCTGGTGCATAGAACTTTGTTTTGGCAGCTCGGCCAGGATCATCTCGGTATAGCCGATGATAGGGGCCAGGATGTTGTTAAAGTCATGGGCGATGCCTCCGGCCAGGGACCCGATGGCCTCCATCTTCTGCGCCTGGCGCAACTGATCTTCAAGCCGTTTCCGGCTGGTATAGTCGAAGATCACGCCGTCAACGTATATGGGCTGACCATCGACCCCGTATATCGGCTTGCCCCGCTCCGAAACGTGCCTGACGGCGCCATCCTTGTGCCGAAGCCGGTATCTGACTTCGAAAAACCTGTTCTCGGCCATGGCCTGCTTGACCACGGATGCCACTCGATCTCTATCTTCCGGGACAATCAGGGGATCAATGGAACAAACATTCCCCTGGGTCAATTCATCTGGTTCGTATCCGGTCAAGCCTGGCAGCATGTGGTTGAGGAACTGCATGTGCCGGTTCTCTTGCACATGAATTCGATAGACCAGCCCAGGCAAATTTTGAGCCAGTGTCCGATAGGAAAACTCACTCTGCCGTAGGGCTTCTTCCGCCCGCTTTCTTTCGGTGATATCCTGGACGCTAATTGCTTCATATAACACGTGGCCGGGATCGTCTTTCACCGCGGTGATATCAACCAGCGCCGGAAAGACCGTCCCGTTTCGGCGAATATGTCCCAATTCAAAAGTGTGACGCCCACTATCATGGGTCAAGCGTACATATGGCGGTAACTCCTGACGATATTCTGGGGCAATTATCTGAACGATGGGCCGGCCGGTGAGTTCTTCGACGGTGTAGCCATGCATCCTGGCAAAGGCCGGGTTCACCATCTCCAGGGTCCGGCCGTCGGCACTGCCGATACCCACGCCCCATTCGGCATTTTCAAAGAGATGCGCCCACTTTCGAATCGTCTCTTCGGCCTGTTTGCGGGCTGAAATATCTTGAACACTGCCATGGTAGAAGACCTGGCCGTGATCAGTTACAGTTTTCACCACACAAAACGACACCGGGACCAAGGTCCCATCCTTCTTTTTCAATGAGACTTCAAAATCCGATACCTTAACTTCAGTATCCAGCCTGTCCAGTAAACGCTTGCGGTCTTGGGGATCGGCATAAAGCTCAATTATGGGCGTATGCAGTAAATTTTCCTCAGAATCATAACCCAGCATATCAACTAGGGCCAGATTCACGGTCAGGACTTGTCCACCCGGAGTCGACTTGAACAGGCCGATGGGCACATTCGTCTGCAGGGTGCGGAAGTTTTCTTCGTTACTTCGGAGTGCTTCTTCGACCAGCCGGCGACGCTCGATTTCGCTGGTTAACTCATCAAAGGTGACCTTTAGGTTGTTGGTCAATTCATTAACGGCCAGGACAATCTGGTCCAGTTCGTCCGCCCGATCGGGAGGAGCGAGACGTTTTTTTATAACCAATGGCTGATTCGAATTCAGAGGATTGAGTTTAACCAGATAACCAGCGATATTATTCAGCCGTCTGGTGACAACAATTTGAAAAATAAATAAGATAAAGAGCGAGGTGAGAAAAACCTGGATCCCCTGAGACACCAGAATGAGAACGGCTCTACCTGATATGGCGCCGTAAACGTCATTTAGGCCGGCCGTAATGTGGGTGACTCCAATTTGAAGCATCTTGCCGTTATGGGAGTGGGTCAGTTCAAATTCACGGTGAAGAGTCAAATCCGATCGATCCTTACCTGACTTTACGACCAACTCGTTATTGGCTTTTATGTCGACATAGATGATATACGGAATCCGTCTGATGCTATCTAGTTGCGCTTGAAGTTGTTCCCGGTCCATCAACCACAGGCTGAGCGTGATGGCCTGAGAGTAGCTTTCCTGAATCCATTTAAAATCTTCTTCGATGGACCTGATTTCTCTTCGATAATCGATATAGACATGAATGGCGGTGGTCAATAGGGTGACAACGAGGCTAAAAGCGAGTATGGCCAGGAGTAATCGGTAACCGATGACTTGTCTGTATTTACGATTTTCCATTTATCCGCCCGGCTTCTTTTATTGCATCTGGAGGGGCACGGTCTCATCTATGATCTTTTTATACGTTCCATCTTCCTTCATGGTTTTGATGGCCGCGGCCAATTCAGGCGCCAACGCCTGATGTTTTTTGTGCAGATAAATGTACATACTTCGCTTGGCCAGCGCGGGACTGAGCGTCTTGATCCGGACCAGTTTCATATCGTCCAACAGAACCAGGCCTTGCCGTTTGTCGTACACGACCACATCAGCCTTATCCTGAGCCAGGAGATTGAACAACACCCGCTCATCCTTGACCCTGATTAAAGACTTCGCCCCCACGATACTGGTTTCCAATATCTTCCAACCGGTGATGATACCCACATTATATGGCTTGAGGCTGGCCCAGTTGGTGGTCTGAATAGTCAGATTTTTGGTGAAAGCCGTGAACTCAAATTCGGTCACCTCTTCCGGGACCCGGACCAGGTTGGGGTAGAGACTGGTTATACCGCTGATTCGGGCGAAATTTCCATCATCTATGCCCTCATTGGCATTAATCAAAGCCCGTTCCGAAGGCAGTACGATGATTTTGACTCCCACCCCGATTCTTTTACAGGCTTCCATTATCACTCGGTCACCCAGTCCGGTGTGGTCCTTGGTGGCATTAGGCGCGGCGTTGGACGTATTCAGCACCAACACCGGCCGGCCGTAGACCGATGATGTCATTATAAGAACGAACCAGATTAAAAGGAAAGCTTTTTTCACATTATTTCCTGGTTTGCAGATATAATTAATATAAATAAGCTATATCTTCCGGGTGACACCACGCCTGGATCGCGGACAATCGAATCAGGGCTGGCCGGGTGCGTCCAGGTGTGATGGGTGGGCGACGCTGCAGCCTCTGTGAGGGAGAAACGGATTAGGATATGGTGAACAAACCATGACACTCATAGAAGTGTATTTACTGGGACAACATCCACACTTTGGTTGGATGTATCTAATTCTTCAAATCCGCTCGATTGTAGACGTGATTTCTTAACATTTTCTTTAAGATGATTTAACTCGCGTGGAAGTTTAGTTTTTCTATCTGTTCTCGCCAGGAGTAGCTGATTAGCGGCCCACCCCACCACATGCCTAAGATTAGCCCCTCTCAGATTAGTCTCGCGTAAATCTGAAAAAGCTAAATCTGCCTCTCTAAGGTCGGCTCGGCTCAAATCGGTCGCGTTCAAACGGGCACTGTTCAAATTGGTTTTGTTCAGTTTACATCCTCGCAAATTAGCACCATTGAGATTAGCATGAGCCAAGATGATCCCTTCCAGGTTAACACCTCTCAAATCTAAACCGCTTAGATCTGCACCGCTCAAGTCTGCACCGGTCAAGTCTGCGCCGGTCAAGTCTGCCTTGATCAGGCGTGCGCTGGTCAGGTGTGCATAGGATAGGTCGGCTCCACGTAAGTCAGCACCGCGCAGGTCAGCACCGCTCAAGCCAGCTTTGATCAGTTCTGCTCCGTTAAGGTCAGCGCCGTTCAGGTTAGCAGTATCTAGTTTAGCTCTGTTCAGTTTAGCACAGGTTAGATACGCATTGGACAGATCTGTTCCACGTAAGTTGGCATCGTTCAGGTCAGCTCCTTTCAGGGAAGCTCCACGTAGGTTGGTGTTTTTTAGGTCTGCTCCTGACAGGGCGGCGCGCATGAGGTTGGCTGTGGATAAGTTACTATTTTGTAGATTGAGACCTATCCAAACGACGTCACTCAAATTAGTGTCGCTCAGGTCAACACCACTCAGGTCAGCGCCGTCCAGTTTCGCTCTTCTCAAGTCAGCATATCTCAGGTTGGCGCTATTCAGGTTGGCGCCATTCAGGTCAGCATCGCACAGGTCAGCGCGACTCATGTCAGCGCCTTTAAGATTAGCATTGGCCAAATCGGTATCGTCGAGTCGGAAGCCGGACATATTGAGGCCAGACAATTCGGTCTTATTGAACGAGACTATGTGACTCAGGAAGACGCGTATCTCGCTGTTGAGGTCAGCGTAACCTAGGTCATTAGTCTTGTTTCTAAGTCGGTCGAAAAAGCATTCTGCAATAAAGTACTCCTGGAAAGATTTATGAATAAATTTATAATTTCCCTCCTTATCACGATTTAAGAAAGCGCAAGTGGTTATCTCGTATTTGTAATAGTCATCGTCTAAAGCGGTCGCTCTATCCTCGATATAGTTAACGTCAGGACGATCTAATTTTGAATAATGAATGGAGGCGGAGCCACCTTCCTTGAACATTTTTGTAGCCACCTGCCACATGAAAGCCCGTTTGCCCACGGGTGTCATGTGGGATCGCCAATCGTCCCGTTGTATCCATTGGTCGGTGTAGGTTCGATAAAGATCAGCAACATTTACTTTTTCTTCATCCTTCAGCTTCTGGAGGGTTTCGATGATCATCTCCAACAGCAAGGGCCGTTTGGAGAGTCCTTTGAGGTCATAAATATCGTCAATTAATTCTAGAACTGCCTGAGCAGTAGAATCATCGGTTACCATCCGAACATACTCCCTTACCTGGTCTTCATTGAATTCTTTCAGATAAAGTCGTGTTATTTCGAAATCGGTCCCATTGATGTAGTCTCGATATACGGTCGCATAGTCTGTTTTGAATACACCTCTTAGCATATGTTCTATTTGTTCTTCGGATGGGAAAGCGTGAGTGCGGCAGGTTAGAATAATCTTATTAGCCTGTGCAGGAGAGCCGGTCTTGGTAGTCATGAAGATGGTGTTTTCGAAGGATAATTTGGTCAGTTCCTTTAAGTTTCGACAGGTTAATTCATTATCGGAGAGAGAAGCCAGTTCGTCGAATCCATCCATGAAAAAGACAAACTTGCCGGCCAGGGCCAGGTCTTGAAAAGCGGGCAAGGAGACTTCAATTTCGAGTCTTTCAAACACCTCTCTAATGATGAAATCTTCTAAATTTAATTCCTGCTGATAATCCTTTAAGGAAATAAAGATGGGGATGCGGGCCGTTTCATCTTGCAGATATTTTTCGGCCAGCTCAACAAAATAGTGAAGAGAAAATGAAGATTTACCCGTTCCAAAATCACCCAACAAGGTCAAGAAGCTATTGGAGGATTTGTCCAAGAACTGTTCCACTGCTTTATCTAAAAGACTTTCATTTTCCTCTTTATCAATACAGTATGATTGGACATAATAATTGTTCAAATCAGCCCGGCCCATGGGTTCAATCAAGAAGTTTTCATCATTGTGTTTAACTTTTTCTCTGTTTCTGTATTGCCAGACAACTCGTTTCAGATAGGCCGACATCTTGTTCAGGAGGACGGATTTTATCTCATATGATTCATTTGGTACGGTCAAGACTTCCGGCAAAATATCAGGCGTGTCAAAATCATAAATGCCGAAGATCCAATGATAAAAATCCGGAGCAGTCAGTGCCAATCTTTTATGAAATTCAGGCGATACCCAGAAGACCAGAGAATAAGGTTTCCGACTTAAGATATCTCTGCCTAGCTGCAGGTAGTGCAGGAGTTGCTTGATCTTTTCCTCGGGCAATTCTTCTATGCCCAGGATGTGGAGAATATTGGGACGCCGGCCCATATGTTCAAAGCTGAACCAAAAAAATTTGGTGAACTCGGACTTGACTTCATCCATGGGAATGGAAAAGTGAAATTGCTCGGGTAAGTCATGCCGCAGCCGTTTGATCACTGCCTCCGGCATGGCTTTATCGCTGTATCGTGCAAGGAATATCCCGCCGATCTCGCAGATCCGTAATTCCAATGCAAGTTCTTCATATGAACGCAAAAAATCAGCCTGGGATATCTTTAAGGTTAGTCCCATTTGAGCACCTCTTTTAAACACGGGTGAGCGTCATACCACGTGTGAGAGCCACTCTGTCGATATTCTAAGACATGCGAATCATGTAACAGAGTATCCAATAATGCATTCGGTGGTCTTTTCTTGGTGCGCCAGACGTCCTCTAACGCTTTGTCATGCGTATGAGGGTCAAGCCGATTATATTTTTTGACGTAATCTGCTTTGACTTTGGCTTTGACTCTGCTGACCACGTCTTGTTCTATTATGGAGGAGTTGTCGCGTATAGCCTCCTTGCAGGCATCCTGCATATAACTGATCAGATCACGCAGCACCCCGCCACTAAGCTTAATCAGTTCTTCCAGGGCTTTTTCCGCGACCAGGTGTTTTTCAATTCTTTTCCACACCAACTCCTTTAAATAAGCGAAATTATCCTTCAGGGGTTGGTGGTCGGCGTCTTTCAGAGGCACCGGGGAAATAAACTGGCTTGAATATTCACCTGTTAACGGATTAATTGACATCAGGAAGAATGTTTCTAATGGAAAAGTATGTATAAATTTAACATCTTGAACTGTATCCAGGTGGCCCTCTTCCTTTGAGACTTCTATTGCTTCAGAGGCTCCCATCTCATCAATCGCGTCTATGATAATAATCACTTTTTTTCCCGTTTGGCGAACGATGTTTTGGCAGGCTCTGCAAAAGCTACCTCTAAGTGTAATATTTCGTGTCCGTTCGTCCATTGGCGAAGTAGCAGGAGAACTCTGCCCTAGGGGGAGTTTCAAGGACAAAAATGGAAGCAACTTTAGGGCAACTTCAATTTTCGATCCCGAACGCGTGACGGATGGTTCATCAGTCATCTTCTTGAACTTCAGAGCTTCATGGGAAAAGGCTACTTCATCATTGTTTGTTGATCCCAGCAACTGGAGATATGTAATTTCTAATAAGCTCTTATTTTCACTTTCAATGAGTTCTAGCATTTCCTTAGCTGAGAAGAAGACAATATGATATTTATTCTTCCACAGGTTATCTTCATGTATCAGTTTTATAATCTTATTCAAGGTAGTCGATTTTCCGCAACCAGGTTGGCCAAAGACCAGTATTTTGTGAGAATCATCTGGAGATTGAAGCGCTTCCTTGATTTGGGTTATGAAATTATTTGTCAAATCATCTACGTAGAATCTTTCGATTTCTTCATCTTGTAATGGCCGGGGGCCAAAATTATTATACGCCTTAGCGAAGGCTTCGAAATTGTTCTGCTGGTCCATATTCAGCGTCTCCTGTGCTTCAGGTGAACTTTCGGGAATTACGACAGCCGTCGCCATCGGGTGGTTGGACGGCAGCCCAGTTGCTTAGTGCTACAGCTTGATAGAGTGTTGCGGCAATGGAATTGTGGGGAGTCCCGGAGTCACCCCAACCAGGCCGAGCCGATCATTCCCCTAATGCCGACCCACCCCCAGCGCCGCCTCCACTGTTGCCCGCATCAGGGCCAACGGAGGTTCTAAGTCGGTCCAGAGTCGTAATTGGGCCCCGCCCTGGTGGATGAACATGGGCAGGCCGTTGATGACCCGGCAGCCCCGGGATTTGGCCAGGCCAAGGAGTTTGGTCTCCCAGGGATTGTAAATAATGTCCATCACCGTCAGGCCCGGCCGGAGGACGGATTCAGGCACGGGACAATTATCTATGTCCGGATACATGCCCACTGGCGTGGTCTGGATGATCACCTCCGCCTCAGCCCGGTCCTCCTCGGCCCAGGGGAGGAAGTCGCAATTCAAGTCCCGGGCCAGGGCCTGTCCTTTATCGGGTGAGCGGTTGACGATGATCACCCCCGCACCCTTGGTCTGCAAGGCAAAACCCACCGCCCGGGCCGCCCCGCCCGCGCCGATGACCAGGCATCTGGTCCGGTGGCCGATGGATATGACTTCCTCTAGGGCCGCCAAAGCTCCCCAGGCGTCGGTGTTGTATCCTAACAGCCGCCCCTCCCGGTTGACTATGGTGTTCACCGCCCCAATATTTGTGGCCAGACTATCCACCTCATCCAACAGGGGGATGACCTCGGACTTATACGGGATGGTCACGCTCAGTCCCTTTATGCCCAAGGCCCGGACGCCGGTCATAGCCGCTGTAATGTCCTTGGTCTCCAGGGCCAGATAAACATCGTTCAGCCCCAGGGCGGTCAGCGCGGCATTGTGCATCACCGGGCTCAAGGTATGGGTCAGGGGGAACCCGAGGACGCCATATAGGCCGGTCTGTTGATTGATCGTCATGGCTGCAATATCTCGACAATTTTTTTCATATATTGAATGGGGATCTGACCTGGGGCCGAGGCCGCGCCTTTATCCAGGGGCGCGAAACTCAAATATCCCCCGGCCAGCTCATTGAATATCCGGCTAATCTGACCTAAGGGACCCATGCAAAAGGCTATAATCGGTATCCCCAGGCCCTGGGCCAGCGGGATCAAACTCAAGGTCCGGAGGTTATCCGCCCAGGCTCGGGCAAAGGTGATGATCTTGATCACATCCGCTCCCACTTCCATCATCCGATGGAATAATCCGATCAGCTCTGACTGGGGTGGGGTGTCGTTGAACAGGTGGTGCGACAGTACGGCTTTGGCTGTCCCGCGGCGTTCGATCAGTTCCCGGCGCAGATCTTCGGGCAGGTCAAACTCCACATCAATGGCTGCCGCGCCCAGTTCTGCGGCCGAGCGGAGAATGGCCACCTGCCTGGCCGGCGGCATGATGCCCTGCCCGCCCTGGCCCAGGGACCGATAAGTGACCAGGACCGGTTTGGGCGCGGCGCTAAGGATGTCTTCCACGTCGAAATCGGTCATGACGTCCAGTCTGAGTTCAAACATATCGGCTACGGATGCCGCTTTGGTCATCTGATCGATGGCCTCAGTCGAGTGGCCGGCCATAATGGGAACGCACCACATGGGTTACCTTTCCGGGTTGCTGGTTACGGGTTGCTGGTTACGGGTGCTGGTTCTTGGTCAAATGGTCTACTTTTCCGTGATTGTTTCCGTTATCTCGTAGCCGAAATGACGGGCGGAAGTGGAAACCATGGCCAGTATCTCATCTCCGGGAATAAGTTTAACCACCGAGACCGCCTCACCCCCTGGGCGGACCAGCCGAATCGTTTCGGCATTCTGAAGGATGGTGGCCAGGCGGCCATTGGGGCCCGTAACCTCGATCAGGAGTAAGGGGCGCCGTTCCACCTTGACCCGGCCGACCACCACCGAGTGCATTTTCCCCTCGGCATTGACCATCATGACTTCATCCCCGGCCTTCAATTCGGACAGATACCGGGTCCGGCCTTGAGGGCACAGAATATAGGAATGCACCGGTCCCGCGTTGACCCGGAACGGCCGCGGGGCCACGTACGGGTTCTCCAGGCTTTCGGCATGGACTAAAAACAACCCCTGGCTGCTATTCCCGACCAGCATCCCCTCGGCCGCACGCATAAGTGAGCAGGTATCCACGCACACCCGGTCACCCATAGCCAATGGCTTGATATTAGTCACAGTTACCGGAACCAAATCCACGGTCAACCGGCCGCCTTTCAACTCCGTCATCAGGGTCTTGAGTTTGATGGGATCCGGCTGGTTGAGGATCAGACCGTCAACCCCCTTCTCCAAAATGCCCAGGGCCGTGCGGGCCTCGTCCAGGTTGCTTACCTCCACCCAGATATTCCCGGCTTTGGCCACCAGGTTTTCCAAGGGGATGATGGTCCAGTCGGTGGTTTTAACCACGACCTTGGCATTCCGGCTGAGTTTGGCGATTTCTTCCTCGTCGGCCCCCGACCTGATTTCAAAAGACAGGACATCTACGCCCCATTTCAGGTCTCCATCCGGGGCCACCGTAGTGATGACGCCTAACTCTTTGACCTGCTCGGTCTTGCCTTCAGGAACCACCACGGCGTCCGCACCGGACTCCAGGGCCGTGGTCACCAGCTCTTTATTCCAGGGATCAACTTTAACCCAAATCTGCTTCATCTTAATAAACCTCTCTTCATCTGTCGATTGCAGGGCAGTATGCTCTCAATGCCGTTGAATTAAGGGTGCGACGTTAAGATTTCTCGCTTCGCTCGAAATGACAGGGAAGTGGACCATGTGGAATGACGATGTAAATTTGTCATTCCGAACGAATGTGAGGAATCTTATCACATCCGACCATGGCCAGGCCGTGTCTTAATTCAACAGCATTCCGGTCCGCCCTGGATAAGTATTTCAGTTTATGATCATCCCACGTTGGCCAGGAAGGGCAAGCCCAGGGCCTGGCGTTTGGTTTCGATATGCTTCCGGATCAGGATGGCGGCCTTCTCCGGATCCGGTTCCACGGCAAAAACGGCCCCGACCAAATCATTTAAACCCTGAGTCAGCAAGTTGACGATATTCATGCTTCCGGTGATGGGCGGCATGGGTCCCAGGACGGTGTAGACCCCGGAAGCCACAAAATAAACTCCGATGGTGGCCGCTTTTTCGGAATACCATTCCGGAGCCGCTCCGGCCACCGGGAGATCACTGATATCCACGCCCAAGGCATTGGCCAGGGCCGAAACCAGCCCCAGGATGCGGACATTATCCACACAACTGCCCACATGCAGAACGGGCGGAATGCCCAGTGCGCCGCAGATTTCTTTTAGTCCCGGGCCGGCATAATTTATGGCCTCGGCGACCTTGAAGCCGGCTTTGGCATTAGCCACCGCGGCGCATCCGGTATCGAGCACCAGGATATCGTTTTCAATCAACCGCCGGGTCAGGGTAACGTGACCGTAGTCTTGTTTAATCTTGGGATTGTTGCACCCGACCACCCCGGCCGCGCCTCTGATTTTGCCGGCCTTGATAGCCTCGATCAGGGGCTGGGGAGTACCGCCTAAGGCGCCGATAATGGTCTCGATGGAAAAACCGCCGATGGCATTCACCGGTTCCACGGGGATGTAAACCCGGCCGCGGCGGCCGAAATTATCGATGGCTTCTTTAACCACCATCCGGGCCATGTCCGCGACGTTATCGGGATGGAACTCCCGGTGCTCCATGCCTGGGAAGTGCGCCTTATCACTGGTGCTGATCATTTTGGTATGGTAGCAGGCCGCGACCTTGCCCAGGGACGGCATTATGCACTGGTAATCCACGATCATCATGTCCACTGCGCCGGTGGCCAGGACCAGTTCGGTGGTGAGATGGTTTCCGGCCATGGGTACGCCGTGACGCATCAAAAGCTCATTACCGGTGCAGCAAACTCCGGCCAGGTTGATCCCTTTGGCTCCTTTGGCAGAGGCCAGTTGGAGCATTTCCGGCGATTGGCAGGCCTGCAGGACCATCTCGGACACCACCGGGTTATGGCCGTGAACAATGATATTCACCTGATCTTCTTTTAACACGCCCACATTAACGGTCGTGGCCGCGGGCTTCGGTGTCCCAAACAGGATATCCGAAACGTCGGTGGCAATCATGGACCCGCCCCAGCCATCAGATAGGGCATTGCGCATCCCGTGCAGTAACAGGCTGACCCATCCATTATCCACGCCCATGTGGGTCCGGTGCATCATCTCCGAGGTCTCCCGGTCGATGCCGCGAGGGGCGATGCCCAACTTTTTCCAGATATCCTGACGTTTGGCTGGAGCTCTTTTAAGTAAGGTCAATTCTTTCTTGCGGGTGCCGAATTCTTCTTGCATGGCCGCGGCCAGTTCTTTAGCAATTTGAAGCGGATCTTTGCCGTCAACAGCCACACCGAATTCGGCGGCCAAGGATTTAAGTTTGGCCTCGTCGACAATCGTATACCCCGGCGCCCGGCCTTCCGCCACCTCAGCCAATACCTCCACCAAATCCCGGCCGTGGTCCGAATGGGAAGCCGCCCCGGCCGCGATCATCCGACCCAGATTTCGGGCCACGATAATGTCAGCGTCAGCTCCACAGACCCCCTGTTGCGGCCCCTCGCCAAAGGGGTCCACCCGGCAGGGTCCCATAATACAAATCCGGCAACTCAGCCCCATGTCGCAATAACCACATTGAGGCAGTTGGGCCTGATACCGGTCCCAAACGGTCTCGACTTGATCATGCTCCGCCTTTTTGAGCAGCAACTGCCCATCCTTTGTGATGGTCAGGTCTTCATATTTCCGGCTCATGGCATCTCCTTCCTGTCCAGTGCTGTTAACTATATCTTGGGGCCAAAAAGTCACATCTTACTTAAGCCTGCCTGGGCCTTCTTGACCGCGTTGAGCAGGGCAAAGCCAGGGGCGGAGGGGAGTCCCTCGGCGCACACCGAGACACTCCGGGCGACTTCATCGGTCTTTCTTTTCAGGCCGGCCGCGGGCTCTTCAAAAGTCAGGGCCCCGGATTTGCAAATTTCCACACAGGCCGGATTCAATCCGGCTCGCTGCCGGGCCATGCAGTTGTCGCACTTGACGGCCACGGTCTTACCCGGCGCCGCCGTCATGTCTTGGTGATAGCGAATCACCCCAAAGGGGCAGGCCATGGCGCAGGAAGCACAGTTGATGCAGATGTCCGGATTGATGATCACCGTATCCGTGTCCCGGTGGCGAGAGATGGCCCCAGGCAGACAAGCCAGTAAACACGGCGCCGGATCGCAATGCCGGCAGCGGTTGGGAAAACCCTCACCATACAACCCCGCGCCCACATGCACCCGGGGCTTGGGCAAAGGGGTTTCGGCGATGGCCGTCAACAAACATTTGGTCTGAGAGTGGGCGGTCGCACAGGCGGCCATACATTGCATACAACCCACGCACCGTTCCGGGTGGACCATGACTTTTTTCATGGGACCTCCTAATCGAGTTGCGGGTTACTGGTTACGTGTTGCGTGTTACGGGTTGCCGGTTATCAATGGTGTTTCGGTTTCTCAAGCTGGTTCGTGGAAGGCCTGCCGACGTCTTTTCTCTTTCCGTTGAAGCCTCCATTTCTCGGTTAAAGATAATGCCAGTTGCTTGATTTCTTCAATGTCGAAAGGTTTTTTGAGATAAAGAAGCTTTTCCGGGGTCCCCACCGTCTTGACGATTTCCTGACGATCACGATCAGAATATGCAGTTACAATGACAATCTCAATATTCTTGTCGACCTTTCTAATTTCAGAAGCGGTTTTCATCCCATCCCAACCCGGAGGCATTCTTATATCAATGAAGGCTACAGCGAATGGTTTGTCTTGTTCAACGGCCTGGCAGACCAACTTGTAACCCTCTTCTCCCTGTGATGCTGTAGTGACTTCATAAACCTCTTCTATTTTGTCCGTTTTTTTCATCCCTAATAATTCATCCGCAGCTCGTGTCAACGACAATCTATGCTCATCGGCAGCCGTGCCTGGACAAAGAATACTTTCATAATCAGCAAGAATGTTCTTTTGATCATCGATTACAAGAATCCTTTTGTTCATGCGAACACTCCTTGGTGATGGGAAGTCTAAGAATCGCCGTTGCCCCTTTTCCGATACCACAACTGGTCAGCTCAATTTCGCCATCTTGAGACCTGATGAAGTTGGCCGAGCCATGTAGCCCAAAGCCGGACCCACTTCTTTTGGTGGAAAAATTGACCTGAAAAACCCTTTTCAAATCTTCTGGTGAGATTCCGATTCCTGTGTCGGTGACACGAATTTCTACATACCCGGTACCTTCGCACACTATTATCTCTGAGGCAATTTCAATCTGTTTTTCTGTACCGGAAAAATTCTCGTCAATAGCCTCATAAGCATTCTTTATTAAATTTATCAAAACCTGCATTAGCTTATTCTTGTCCGTCAATATTGGGCCTACAGGCTGTAGGTTAAGGATTACATTGATTTTTCTTTTCTTTATTGAGTCATCCAGCAGTTCCAAGGCATCGTGAATGGGCAAGTTTGGGTCTATTGATGTGACGAAGATGCTTGAGACACCCGCATATTTCTGATGAACGGCAATGATTTCCGCAATATGTGAAATGCTCTTATCCAAGAAATCCATATGATGTGACAAGGTATCAAGGTCTTGTGATAATCCACTAATAATACTTTTTAAGAATCTTAATATCTTATCTCCTTTCTGGGGGTCTTCAGCCGAAAACGCCAGATTGATTTGGGGTCTGACTGTTTCTATCAGGTCATATATTCCGTTAAGATAATCAATGGTAATCGGCTCAACAGCTTCTCGCATTTTGCAAATTCGGATCCCAACACTATTGATGGCATTCCCGATATTATGAAGAACCGACGAGGCTATCTCTGACATGCCGGTTTTATGAGCTTTATCAATTAGTTTTACTTGGGCCAGTTTAAGTTCGTTCAGAGCGGCTTCCAGGGCCTGATTCTTCTCTCGGATTTCCATTTCCATTTTTTTTTGTTCAGTCACGTCTCTGGATATGACGATTGTCCCGGCAAATCCCCCTTCAGGGTTGTAATAATGATAGGTAGACATGCTGATATCTATCTCGCGGCCGTCCTTGGTGAGTCTCTTTGTTTCAAATCCGGATAGTTGCCTGCCGTTGATCAATTCATTAATGGCCCAGGCTGTTTTTTCCTTTTCGTCCTCTGGGACAAAGGGAATTGACTTGCCTATGACATCATCCCTGGTGAACCCAAACACTGCGGTAAAGCCGGGATTAATATATTGAGCCTTTCCGTTTTGGTCATAAATAACAATTGGGTCTGGTGATCTTTCCAGAAGAGAAGCATATTCCAATGATTGCCGTTGCAACTCATGAATCCTGTTCTCCAATCGCTGATATTGATCCGGTATGTCTGAAATACTTCTGGCTATATCTTCCATACACAAAGCCTTTGGCCTATTGTTCCAAGCGAAGTGTGAAATTTGTAGATTCCTTACCTTCGTTCGGAATGATAACGGGATAATCGTTCTCCATCCTCAATAGCCGGCATTAGACAACCAGTACCCAGCAACATGTAACACGCAACACGCAACCCGAAATTCATCTCAGAAGGGTCCGATAGTTAAATGCCGGGCTCAGCATCTGTTCACGGGGGATGGCCAGGGGCATCCGGCTCCGGATGAGGGATAACAAAATTCCACCCTGATCAATCGCATTGACCATGATTATACCCACCAGCCTGTCTTGATGGAAGACCAACTTGCGGTAGGTCCGGCGCCTCAGGTCAAGGGCCGAATGAACTTCATAAGCAGGCTCGGCCGGAGGATGGACCAGGCCGCCGGTCATGACATCGAGGTCAAAGATGCGGATGACATTACGTCCGAGACTCCCGCGGTAGGCCACCCGTCGTCCGGCCATGTTCATCCCGGCCAGGCGGCCTTGATCCACCGCTTCCGGCCATATGGCGTTGATCCGGCAGGTTCCTCGGGTGATATCCCTGGCCTCGGCCACATCTCCGGCCGCAAAAATACCCGCCGCGGTCGTCGCCAGGTATTCGTCCACCACAATCCCCTGATTGACCTTGATCTGGTCCCCAGACACGAAGGACAGGGCCGGCGACACCCCTTTGCTCACGATGACCAAGTCGCAGGGAAGGTCCGTCCCGTCCGAAAGATGGGCGCGAGTGACCTTTTCCACGCCGTCAAATCCGGTTACGTCCACTCCCACTTTGACCTCCAGCCCGTGCCCGACCAGCTCCTTTAGGATCATTTTCCCCGCCTGGTCATCCACCTGCATGGCCAGGGGATAATCGGATCGGATGAGCATGGTTGCCTGCAACCCCCGATGCAGCAGGGCGTAGGCAGCTTTGAACCCGACCAGTCCGCCGCCCAGGACCAGGGCTTGCCTGACCTGGGGCAGCACATCCAGCATCTGCCTGACCTGGACTTCCGTGCGCATGAAGAATACGTTTTTCATCCCCGGTTTCATGGCCGGGATGGGATTGGGATCTGCTCCCGTGGCGATCAATAACCTATCGAAGGCCACCGTCCGGCCTTGCCGGGTGTGCATCATCCGATTGGGCACGTCCAGGCTCACCACCGAATCGCCCAGGATGGGCTGGATCTGGAGTTGCTCGTAGAAAGACGGGGGGCGAATGGGTAATTTTTCCGGCGTTACCGCCCCTTCCAGTAGCAAGCTGATCATGGGGCGGCAGTAAGGGGGAAAGGTTTCGGCCGCAATCATGGTCAACCGGCCGCCTGGGTCCAGTTGCCGAATAGCCTCAGCCGCGCTGATTCCGGCCACTCCGTTGCCGACAATTACATAGTTCATGTTGACCTCCCAGGTGGGACCGGGATCAAGTTTTATTCAGTCCATATTTGGTTGGTTCGAAGAACCGATAGCCGCCTTTGCCTGATTCCTTGATGCGATACATGGCCGCGTCGGCCTTTCTGATTAACGTATCCAACTCATCGCCATCAAAGGGAAAAATGCTGATGCCGATGCTTACTCCCAGGTAACAGACATCACCGTCGATGCTGTAGGGGAGGGAGATTTGGCCCATAATTTTTTCAGCGATTATTCCGGCATCCAAATAGTTGGTTAAGTCTTCCGAGATGATGACGAATTCATCTCCTCCGATACGCGCCGCGGTATCCATTTCCCGGAGAGATGACCGGATGCGCTGGGCCACCATCCGCAACATTTCATCGCCGGCCCGATGGCCCAAC